>CAZNOK010000036.1:0-31043 GCA_964574605.1 uncultured Verrucomicrobiota bacterium | reverse complement strand
TCCCGCAGCCTCATTCAAAACTTACAAGCGAATTCTTGGACAGACTCCTAGTCGCGTTTGCGTGTGTCAGTAGCGAACCCCCTACCGATTGTTTTTTTCACCTACCATCGCCCGGACCGCGGGAGTTTCCCCACCTGTTCCAACCAAAACCGCTCTAGTGCGTCCCTTGCTTCCCTAGCCTGCGCCTCGTTCAACTTGACCCGTTCTGCCCCAGCCCTACCTGCCGTTGCCAGCGACCTCAGAATCCGATGCGTTCCCCCCGCCTCGTGCCATTGTGGCGCCCAACCCGCTGCGGCCAGCAATTGCAGTTCGAACCAGATCAACAACGCCATGCCCGCATCCTTTTCCACGTCCTCCAACGCCTGCGCCAGTAAATCAAACACCTTGCGATGTGCATCTTCCAGTTCCATCGTAAGATCCACCAGCTCGCACGCATACGATGCCGATGACAACCGTCCCACCGATTCCCGCAACACCATGTGCGGCTCCTCCAGAAAACACTCGTGCAACAAATGCAAATCGCTCCGCCTCGACCGCAAAAACAACAGTTCGTCCCGGTAAAACAAATCCAGTTTCCCCCGCATCGGGCTTTTCGGACGCCGCGCTCCCTTGGCCAGCGTTTTCAGCTTTCCAAACTCCCGCGTAAACCACGTCACAATCAGGCTCGACTCTGTCACCGGCTGCGTCCGCAGCACGATCCCTTCTGCCCGTTCAACGTCCATTGCTTGTCCCGCCTGCCGCAGGCCACGGCGGCACCACGCTTCCACCCGAGATCACCATCTTCATTCCATCTCCCACGCTCATCTCCAGCGTGATTACTTTTTCCTGAGGCACCAACACCAGAAACCCGCTTGTCGGATTCGGCGTCGTCGGCACAAAGACGTTCACCACCCGCTCCTTTGTCTTCACCTGCGCTTCGCCGCTCGTCTCGCTCGTCACAAATCCGATCGAATAGATCCCCGGCCTCGGAAACTCCACCAGCACCACCCGTTGAAACATCGTCTTCCGCCCTGACAACAGCGTCTGGCTGATTTCCTTCATGAAGCCATATGTCCGGTTCAACACCGGCACCCGCCCGATCAACTCCTCGCTCAGGCTCACCATCCGTTTCCCGATCATCAACCGCGTCACCCATCCCACCACCGTCGTCAACACGATCAACACAAACAACGCCAGCAACCGGTAATGCGGCTGTGACCATCTCTCCGGCAGCCAGCCCGTCAACAATGTGACCAACCACCACAGGATCGCCACCGAGGCCGCCGCCGGCACCACCACCAGCAGCCCCGCGAAGAACGACCTCCGCAAATTCGTTATCATCTCTTTCATTCCCGCCATCGTACCCGCCTGTCCCGTTCTTTGCAACCAGCCACACATCCATTTCCTCTATGGCGGGAGGGCACAAAAATACGCAAACTGGTTGGATATAGATGTTGACTGTGCAGCGCCATCGCGTTGAAATGCGCCGCGTTGCCAGAAAGGAATTTTACCATGCCACGCAAACTCAGTTCGCTCTCGCCGGATTGGTGGGACTACACGACGCTCGACTCCGAAGTCATCGAAGCCGTCGCCCGGCTCACACCATGCGACATCGAAAAACTTTCGCGTCCCGGGTTCAAGGTCGTGATGTACGACACCATTGAAGACTTTTACCTCGCCGAGGCCCTTGAGTACATCTCCGCATGGCGACAGAGCACCGACGATAATCCCGTCGGCATCTGCGGCCCGATCGGGCCGACCGAACAGTTGCCGCTCGTCGCCCGCATCGTCAACGCGCTCGGCCTCGATGTCCGCTCGGCGCATTTCTGGGGCATGGACGAGTGGTTCCTCGACGGCAAGGAAACGCCGGTGACGCATCCTCTCTCCTTCGAGAAAGCCGACCGCGAAATGTGTTTCAACCGGATTGAGAAGAAACTCCGGATGCCCGACGCCAACCTGCATTTCCCGAAAGCCGATACCGCGCCGTACCGGAAAAGCTGGGACGCCGGCGTGCGTTGCGCCGTGATGCAAGGCGGCCAGGGCGACGTGAAACACTGGGCGTTCAACGATCCGCCCCAACGCACCGGCAAATACAAGGACGCACCGCCGTCGCCCGCCGAATACCGGCAGTTGACGACGCGGGTCGTGAAGTTACACCCGCTCACCGTCGCGCAGAACGCCCGCACCAGCGGCGGCGGCAACATCTCGCTCGTGCCGACGATGGCCATCAGCGTCGGTCCCGTCGAGACGTGGAAGGCCGAGAAAGTATCCATCTGGCAGGCCGGCAATCACGACAACCCATTCGGCCAACGGTTGACTGCCTACATGATCTCGAAACGCATCCCCGACAGTGCCGTGCCGATGTCGTTGCTCGCAGATCATCCAAACGTTCAATTCAACTATTTCCGCGGCGGCCTCGGCTCGTGCGCGGTCGAAATGCACTAACAACGGAGAAATTATCATGAGTTTTCTAACAGCAGCAGAACGAACGCGCTCCATCGGCGCCAATGACCGGATTCGCATCGCGCAGATCGGCTGCGGCGGTCGCGGACGCCAAGCGCACATGACCGGCATCCACAAACACGACAAGGCGCAAAATGCCGAGTTCGTCGCCGTGTCCGACCCGTGGCGGTTGGCGCGCGAGGAAGCCGCCGGGATGTGCAAGGAATGGTACGGCACTGACGTGAAACAATTCGTCAGCTACCGCGACATCCTTTCGCTCAAGGACGTTGACGCCGTCATGATCGCGTCGCCCGACCATCATCACTCCCTGCAACTCGAAGCCGCTGCCAAGGCGAAGAAGCACGTCTATGTCGAGAAACCGATGGCGCGAAACATGCAGGAGCTTATCCGCGCCGCCGATGCGGCCGCGGCCGCCGGCATCGTCGTGCAAGTCGGCACGCAGACGCGCAGCCTGGGAACCAGCACCGCCTGTCGCGAACTTTGGAAGTCCGGCATCCTCGGGAAAGCCTCGCGCATCGAGCAATATCGCAACGGCGAGAAGCCCTATTGGTATGGCTACGTGAAGGCACACCTTCCGAAGGGACAAGAGATCAGGAAAGAAGACGTCGCATGGGATGAGTTCTTGATGAACGCTCCCAAGCGTCCTTTCAACGCGGAAGTGTACGCCGGTTGGTATGGCTACCTTGATTACACCGACGGCCCCGTGGCGAATCTTGGCTGTCACTTCCTTGACCTCATGCACTACGTGACGGGCACATCGTACCCGGTCAACTGCTTCTGCAACGGCGGTACCTACACGTGGATAGACGAAAACAAGTTCACCTGTCCGGATCACGCCGAGGCGTTGTGGGAGTATCCCGAGGGATTCATGGTCGCCTACTCAAGCAACTTCGGCAGTTCTGGCGGCAAACGGCACCGATACTTTTGCAGCAAGGGGCAACTGAACATGGACAACTGGGGCGCGCCAACCTACAGCGCCGAAGGCGGCCCGAAACGCGACGGCGGTATCCGCGGAACCAACAACGTCAAACCCATCGAGACGCCCGATCACTTCCTCGATTGGCTCCAGTGCCTGCGCACCGGCAAACCAACACGCGCCCCTCTCGAATCCGGCTGCCAACACTCGGTTGCCGTCATCATGGCCGCGATGTCCTACCGGACCGGCCGCAAGACGCTCTACAATCCCAAGAAGCGCGAAATCACTTTCGCCTAGGATGCAACCATGAAACGCAACATCACGCGCAGAGGTTTCCTCAAAACCTCCACCGTGTTCGCGGTCGGCGCGACATTGGCCTCGCGCGTCACACTCACCGCTGCGCAGCGCGCACGCTCCATCGGCGCTAACGACCGCATCCGCATCGGTCAGCTTGGTTGCGGCGGGCGCGGGCGCGGGGCGCACATGACGGTGGGCATCCACCCGCACGACAAGGCGCAGAACGTCGAGTATGTGGCGGTCTGCGATCCGTGGCGCGTCGCGCGCGAGGAGGCAGCCGCGCTGTGCAAGGAGTGGTACGGAACCGACGTAAAACAGTTCGCTCGTTACCGTGACCTGCTGGCGATGAAGGATCTTGACGCCGTGATGATCGCCTCGCCCGACCACGCGCACACCACGCATCTCGAAGCCGCCGCCAAGGCTGGCAAACACATCTACGTCGAGAAACCGATGGCGCGAAAGATGGACGGGTTGCGGCGCGCGGTGGACGCAGTCAAAGCGGCCGGCGTTGTTGTGCAAGTCGGCACGCAGGTTCGCAGCCTGCCGCCCAGCTCCGCCTGCCGCGAACTCTGGAAGTCGGGCCTGCTCGGCAAAGCCTCGCGCATCGAGCAGTGCCGCAACTCCGAGAAGCCGTATTGGTATCGTTACGTCAAGGACGTGAAGAAGGAAGACCTCGATTGGGAGGAGTTCACACTGGGCGCGACGAAACGCCCGTTCGATGCGGTCTTCTATTCCGGCTGGTATGGCTATCTTGAATTCAGCGACGGCCCGATCTGCGCCATGGGCAGCCACTTCATTGACCTGATGAATTACATCACCGGCGTCGGGTTCCCGTCGAGCTGCGTCTGCAACGGGGGCATCTACACTTGGAAAGACGAACGCAACTTCACCTGCCCCGACCACGTCGAGGCGCTCTGGACTTATCCGGAACAGTTCATGGCTGTGTTCACCGCCAACTACGGCAACTCCAGCGGTAACCGTCACCGTTACTTCTGCGAGAAAGGCCAACTCATCCTCGACAACTGGAGTTCGCCGACCTACAGCGCTGAGGGCGGCCCCAAGCGCGACGGCAAGATTCGCGGCATCAACGAAGTCAAACCCATCGAAACACCGGATCATTTCCTCGATTGGCTACAAGCGTTGCGCACCGGCAAACAGACGCGCGCCCCCATCGAAGCCGGCTACCAACATTCCGTCGCCGTCCTCATGGCGGTGACGGCATTCGAAACCGGCCGCAAGACGTCCTACAACCCCAAAACACGTGAAATCACATTTGCCTAAAGGAGAACACATGAACCGCAACATTACCCGCAGAGATTTCCTCAAGACATCCACCACACTCGCCATCGGCGCGACATTGGCCTCGTGCGCCTCCCCCACAGCGTTGCAACGCGCGCGTTCCATCGGCGCCAACGACCGCATTCGCCTCGCGCAGATCGGCTGCGGCGGACGCGGCATCGGCGCCCACATGAAAGGCATTCACAAGTTTGACAAGGAACAGAACGTCGAGTTCGTCGCCGTGTCCGATCCGTGGCGACTCGCCCGCGAGAAAGCCACCGCCACCGCCAAGGAATGGTATGGCACCGACGTGAAACAGTTCTCCGGCTACCGCGACGTGTTGACGCTCAAGGACGTTGACGCCGTGATGATCGCCTCGCCCGACCATCACCACTCCGCGCACCTTGAAGCCGCCGCCAAGGCCGGCAAACACGCCTATTGCGAGAAACCGCTTGCGCGAAACATGAAGGAACTCCACAGCGCGTGCGCCGCTGTCGAAGCTGCGGGCATCGTCGTCCAAATCGGCACCCAGATTCGCAGCCTGCCCACCAGCACCGGTGCCCACGAACTTTGGAAATCGGGCATCCTCGGCAAAGCCTCCCGCATCGAACAATGCCGCAACAGCGAACGCCCCTATTGGTACTCCCGCGTCAAAGAGATGAAGGCCGAAGACATCGACTGGAAAGAATTCATCGGCCCCGCCCCGAAGCGACCGTTTTCGGCTGAGCTGTATTCCGGCTGGTACGGCTACCTCGACTACACCGACGGCCCCGCGGCGAACCTCGGCTGCCATTTCATTGACCTCATGCACTACGTCACCGGCGTGAAATACCCGACCAACTGCGTCTGCAACGGCGGCATCTATACGTGGATAGACGAACACAAGTTCACTTGTCCCGACCATGTCCAGGCGTTGTGGGAATATCCCGAAGGTTTCATGGTCGCCTACTCGACCAACTTCGGCAACGGCGGTGGCAACCGGCACCGGTACTTCTGCGAAAAAGGCCAACTCATCATGGACAACTGGAGTTCGCCGACCTACAGCGCCGAGGGCGGCCCCAAGCGCGACGGCAGCATCCGCGGCATCAACGACGTCAAACCGATTGAGACGCCCGATCATTATCTCGACTGGCTCCAGTGCCTGCGCAACGGCAAACAAACGCGCGCCCCGCTCGAAGCCGGCTTCCAACATTCCGTGGCCGTCATCATGGCCGCGATGAGCTACGCCACCGGCCGCAAAACTTTCTACGATCAAAAACGCCGCGAGATCCGCACCGCATAAACATGGTAGGGTCGAGCCGCCGGCTCGACCGCGAGATTGACTTTGGACGACCTGCGTCGTGTTCCGGTTTTGTTCCGTCTGCGTGACGTTCGACGTATAAGTAGGAGATCTGAGCCGCGCAGGACGCAATTGGACTATCCAATTGTTGACCCTATTCGCTTCTCCTGTACTCGTACCGTGACTCGGGACAAACTTGTTTGATCCGCTTCACGATCTCGTCTCTTCGGTTTTGTGCCCAAGACGGAGTCTTTGCATTCCAATCGTCTTCTCCGGGGAGGTAAAGGATTCGGATAATACGGCCTCTCCCCATGAGTTCAGCGTAAAATACGATCCTCCCCTTTCCTCGCTCCACATAGGCAATTTCATCTCGACCATGCCCCAATATCATCCAACCCCTGATAAGGAAACGAATCTGACGAAAAGCGAGCCATCCGAGAAACCAAAGTACAGCAGCAAGAATCAGCATCGGCACGATGTAAGACAGAATCATCGGAAGCCTATTCTTCGCCGGCTATCAGAGTCTCCAACTTCGCTGCTACTTCTTCCACCACTGGACGTGGCAACGCGCAAATGAACTCCGCACGGCGGGCTGACCAATCCAAGCTCCGCACCTGATCAGCCAACACCACGCCTTGAATCGGTAGTCCAGACGGCAAGGCTGTTTCAAAAGGATAGCCTTTCACCCGGCCAGGTGATGGGACAAACCAGCGCCAAACCGGAGCGGCGGTTGTAGCCGACCGGACTCACCACCACCGCCGGGCGACGACCCGCTTGCTCGTGGCCGGCTTGCGGCGAGAAATGCAACCAGATGGCGTCGCCCCGGCGCGGGACGTAGCCGCTCGCGCTCACCACACCTCCCGACCGGCAGGCGCACCGTAGTCGGTTTCCGTGTGGCGATTGGCCGGCTTGATACCGGCGACCAGATCGCTCAAGCGATAACGTTTGCGGTGGCGCGGACGAACCAGCACGCCCTCATCGGTCAACTGAAGTTCCACCTGTTCGCCTTCCACCAAACGAACCTCGCGCGCCACGGTCTTCGGTATCCGCAACGCAAGACTGTTACCCCATTTCTGAATCATCGTTGTCATAGTGTATCTACAAAGACTCTACACGCACCTTGCCATTCTCGTCAACCGTCAACTCCTGTCTTCTTCCTTCATCATTCTTCCTTCTGACTTCTCATTCCTTCTTCCTTCTCCGCCTCAAATCGGCTATCAAAGTCGCGATGAAAACTGTCTTCATCCTCCTGCTGACATTGATCTCGTCACTCTGCGCTGCGCCGACGCCCGATCTGCTTTGGTTGCCACTCGACGAAGGAGCCGGCACGTTCGCTGCCGACCATTCGCCGAACCGGCTCGATGCCGATCTCACCAACATCCAGTGGGCAAAAGGTTCTTTCGGCACCGCGACGTATTTTGGCGGCACCAACGCGTTCATCGAACTGCCGCCGGTACCGTCGTTGAACGGCGCGACGCAATGCACCATCTCCGTCTGGGCCACGTGGGAAAGCACCGGACGTTATCCGAACCTCCTCACGACGCGCACTTGGAGTCCCGGCGGCATGATGTTCTTCGTGAACAACGATTCCTGTTCGTTCCGTCTCGGTCGCCCCGGCCACCGCGCGAGCGCGCCGGGTAGCAACTGGACCGAAACCAGCGCATCGTTCCTGAACACGCTGCCGCTCCGGCAATGGACGCATCTCTGCGCCGTCTTCGCATTGCCGAACGTCATCACCTACGTCAACGGCAAGCCTGCCGGCAAAGCGACATGGCGCTATCCCATCGGAGCCGACGGCCTTCGCATCGGCAGTTGGTCTGGCAAGGTCTCCCATAACGGCCTCATCAGCAATCTGCGCATCTACAGTCACGCGCTCACCGCCACGGAAATTGCCGCCCTCGCGCAAGACCCGGCACGTGCTAGCGCCGACTACACGGTGGTGAGTGAATCGCCACAAGTTGTCGCCACGTTTGAGAATCGACGGGCATCGTTCGCCGTTGACACGCGCGGACGCATTGTCTCGCTTCGCAGCAAAGTGTCGAACCGCGAACTGCTGGCGCATCCGCAGGAACTGGTTTCGGCGAAGTTGAAAGACGGACGACAAGTCGCCGCCCGCAAAGCGTCGTTTCGCAACGGCGCGTTGACGTTCGAGTTCCCGCGCGGCGCGGGCGCGGCGGTGCTGGCGGTTGACACTCGCAAGGATCATTTCACTTTCACGATCCGGTCGTTGACGCTGCCCGATGTCGCCGCGCTCACGTTCTTCAACTTGCCTGTGACCACGACCAAATACCGCGGCAGCATGGCCAACATGCTATCCGACGACACCGATGCCGTCTGCTTGCGCGGCTACGATTTGCCGGTCGAAATGTCGCCTGAACTGAAAGTCTGGACCACTGCCGAACACGGCCTCACCGGTTGGCGCGCCGGTCTCGCCGTCGGACCGAAGAAGGAAATGCCCGCGATGTTGCGCGCGATGGCCGACGACGCCGGCGTGCCGATCTCGAAACTCGGCGGCCCATGGTCGCTCGGCGCGGAGGCCAACCGCGGCTCGTACCTGTTCGCCGATCTGTCACTCGCGTCAGTGGACGATTGGATCGAGTTGGCGCGACGCGGCGGCTTCACGCACGTTCACATCCACGGCTGGTGGAGCACGCTAGGCCACTATGGCGTCAACACGAACCTCTTCCCGCGCGGTCTCGCCGATTTGAAGGACGTTGTCGCCCGCATCCACGCGGCGGGTCTAAAGGCGGGCATTCACACGCTCACCGCTTGCATCAGCACGCGCGACCCATGGGTGGCTTCCAAGGCCAATTCTAACCTCATCGCCGCTGCGACCTACACGCTGGCCCGCGCCATGTCGCCGACCGACACTGTCATCTACGTGAACGAAAAACCAATAGCACAGCATGATGTCGTGTTCACTTATTCGGGGCGCGGCAATGCCATTCGCATCGGCTCGGAGATCATTCAATACACCGAGGTCGTCCGAGAACCGCCGTATGCGTTCGCCAAGTGTCAGCGCGGCGCGTTCAAGACGACCCCGGCAGCGCACGCGGCCGGCGAGCAGGCGGATTATTTGCAGCAGCGTTACATGGCGTTCTATCCGAAGCCCGGCTCGCCGCTCGCCGACGAACTGGCCGACTGCATCGCCAACGTCTTCAACACCTGCAAGCTCGATCAGATTTACTTCGACGGTTCCGAAGGGATGATGAGCCGGTACGGCATTGACTTCATGCGGCACGCAATCTTCAAGCGTCTGCGCGGCGAGGTATTGGTCGAGGCGAGTTGCTGGGGCGCGCACAACTGGTGGTTCCATTCGCGGCTCGGCGCGTGGGATCATTCCGTCTGGGCCGCGAAACGATTCCAAGACCTGCACATTGCTTCCGCAGCGAAACACCGGGATTGCGACCTGCTCGAACCACAAATGGGTTGGTGGGCGCCACGCCGGCCGAGCACACTGGCCCGCGGCCATTTCCTCGACGAGATGGAATATTTTGCCGCGAAGAATCTCGGCCTCGATTCCGCCATGTCCATTCAAGGCGTCAACGTCACCCGCCAGCCGTTGCCGTTCCACGTCGAAAAACAAATGACTGTCCTTGGTTGGTACGAACGCCTCCGACTCGCGCGCTACTTCGACACTCAGACCATCGCGCGGGTCGCCGTGCCCGGCGACGAGTTCCGACTTCGTCAAGATCGCGACGGCGCATGGAAGTTCACACCGGTCAAGATGTCCGCCCACCGCGTCACTCAGCCCGGAACTTGGACGACCACGAACCCGTTTGCTGAACAGCCGCTCTCCGCTCGCATCGAAGCACTTTACTCAGCCGCACCATACGACAGCCCGAAACGAATCTGCCTAACCGGTGACACCAACCTGTGTTTGCGCGCCGAGAACAAGAGCGGCGCGCGGCGCGGCACAGTGGCAAAGACCTCTCTGGCTTTCGCGCCGCCGTATCGGAACATCGCTGGAACCAGCGCCTTGGGCTTCTGGGTGAACGGCGACGGCAAAGGTGCGCTGTTGAACATCCAAGTTGCCAGCCCTCGCGAATACATGGGCGGACGATCGGATCACTACGTGAAGCTTGATTTCACGGGCTGGCGGTACGTCACGCTGCTGTTCCGCGAACGCGACGTCGAACAATCTTCCGGCAGCGGTCATAGGATCTACCGCACCGGTCTTGATCTGGCGCACATCTCCGAACTCAACTTCTACCTCAACGACCTTCCGCCGGGCGAGACTACGGAAGTCGTCATCCGTCCCATCATGGCGCTCCCCGTCCAGCCGTCTGAACTGAAGAATCCGTCACTCAGTGTCAACGGGCAAACGATCGCCTTTCCTGTCACGCTGAAGTCCGGAGACTTCCTCGAACTCGAACCGACCGGCGAATGCACACACTACAACGATGCTGGCGACCCGTTGTCAACGGTTCAACTCAGCGCAGTTTCGTCATTGCGTCCCGGCGAAAATACAGTTGCGCTGGACTGCGCCCGAGCCGAGGTGACAATCAATGCATTCGGCATACCGTTCGGCACACTCAATCCAAAGCGAAAACAGATCGCGCGCGAATATGACATGCCACGCTGGATCACCGGCCCAACCGAGTGGGACTTGCCCGTCCTTCCCGGCGAGAAGGCCAAGCTCGAAATCGAATTTACCGGTGCGATGGACACGCCCGTGCTGACCGTGAACGGACGCGAAGTTCGTTTCCCTGTCGCGCTGAAACCGGGGGAGAGACTGATCTGCCGTGATCAACGTCACTGGATTGTCACGGACGCCAAGCGCGCAACAATCGACCAAAGTGATCTTCCCACTGTTCTGCCGGTTCTGAAGAGTGGATCGAATCGGATCGCGTTCACCTGCGCCTCCCCTGATCGCGCCCAAGTCAAACTTGTGAAAGTATACGACTGATGAATCTTCTTATTGTCCTTTTTGCCGCTGCAACAGTGGGCCAACCAGTCCAACCGGAAGAATTCCGACACGCCCGTATCACGGATGCGTGGCAGGTGTATGCGAAGGCGCTCACCTTCGGCAAAGGCCAGACGCTCGCGCTCGTTGACGACGGCTGCAAACTCTCGCGCCCCGAATGGACGGCCACCGTGGACGGCGTGCCAAAGGTCCGCGTCGCTTACGACGCCGTGGACGGCGACGATGACCCGAAACACGAAGGCCGCGGCTACCACGGCTCGACCATTGGCATTCCTTCGTCGCTCAACTATCAAGGCAAGTGGGGTGTCGCTTACAACAACCAAATCGCCGTGATTCGGAGTTTGGAATGTTGTCACTGCAAGATCACCGACAGCCGGACGCTGGCATCGGCGTTGCAGTGGATCCTCGACAATCATGAGAAACATCGCATCACGACTGTCAACCTCGCTCCCGTGGACGATCAGGCGCACGACAAACCGGTGGCCACCGAGATAGACAGCAAGCTGGCCGAGTTGCGAAAGCGCGGCATCTGGGTCAGCGCTCCGGCAGGAAATCACAACTTCACCAACGGCATCTCCTGGCCCGCGTGTCAGCCAAATTGTTTCGCCATCGGCGCCGTCAAGCCGGGCAAGGACGAGATTCACCTCGACCGCCACGCGAAGATCGCCCTGCTCGTGCCGGCGCGTGCAACGAGTTCTTCCAACGCCATCCTCTGCGGCGCGGCGATGTTGTTGCGTGAGGCAATCGAGAAGAGTGGTTACAACTGGAAAGCCGACGGCCCGAACATGGCCGATGCGATGATGGCCATCTTCCAGAAGACCGGCAAAGCCGTGGAAGATCCGATCACGAAATGCACCTACCGCCGGCTCGACGTGTTGGCGTCATTGGAACATGTTTTAGGCAAAACACCATGAAGACAATCATTCTGGTCACTCTGCTGTTCATTTCGTTGGCGAGCGAGGCTGCTCAACTTCAAGCCGGCGTTGCCCGAGTGGACATCACAGACCGCAAGGGTCCCGTCAACGATCCGTTGTATGCGAAGGCGCTTGTGTTGCGCAGCGGCGACACAACCGTCGCCATCATCACCGTGGACGCCGTCGCCATCGGCGAGATCGGCCGAATCAAGAACGACTTCCTCGGAAATGTCCGCGCTCAACTCCAGAAGGAACTCAACATTCAGCCGCCGCACGTCCTCATCAATGCGAGCCACTGCCACGGCGTCGTCTGCGCCGATGTCGAGCAGCGGACCGTGCAGGTGGTGAAAGACGCCTGCCGGAACTTTGTGCCTGTAAAGGTTGGCGCTGGACGCGGACACGAGAATCGGGTTTCGGAGAATCGCCGGCTCAAACTGAAGGACGGCACTGAAACCGACGTTCGCCACGCTTATTCGACAGCTCCCGACGAAGAAATTGTCAGCATCGGGCCGATTGATACGGAGATTGGCCTGCTTCGGCTCGACAAACTGAATGGCAAGCCGTTTGCGGTCATTTACAACTTCGCTGTCCATCCCATTCAAGGCGTGCCCAACCACGGCAACACCGCCGACATCACCGGCTTCGCCTCGCAAACCATCGAAGATGGTCTTGGCGACGGCGCACTCGCCATCTTTCTGCAAGGAGCCTGCGGCGACATCAATCCGGTGCTCTACAAAGACATCCACAATCCCCGTGACGCCAAGCCGCTCGGAAAAATGCTCGGCCTCAGTGCGCTGACGGCGTTGCGAAAAATCCGGACGCGCGAGAACGACAAACTGCACGCGGTCAACGAAACGCTTGCGTTGCCTCGCGCCACCGATTTCGAGCGACGCATCGCGGCGCTTCAAGCCGAGCAGGCCAAGTTGTTTCAGTCGTTGCGAGGAACCAGTCTCAACCTCAAAACCTTCACAGAGTTGTTCCCGCAATACAAGGAAGGCAAACTCGACGCGGAGAACAAGGCAAACGTGGAACGCTACATTCGGAACGTCCACACGATGGAGAAGATCACGCGACTCCAAGTGAACCTTGCTTTGCTCAAGAAACATCAAGCGCGAACCGCGGCAACCGGGACGCCGACGATTGATGTCGAGGTCATGGGCGTGCGGATTGGCGACTTCGTGCTGGTGACGTTCCCCGGCGAACTGACCGTGGAGGTCGGCCTCAACATCAAGAAGCGCGCGCCTGCGCCGTTCACCTTTGTCGCTGGCTACACCAACGGCTACATCTACTACGCGCCGACCGCACGGGGCCGGAGCAACAAGGGATTCGCACAAGAGGACTGTGATTGTCTGCTCGCGCCCGAATGGCAGAAGTTGTTCGAGGACAAAGTCGCCGCCATCCTCAAGAAGATGTAGGGCAACGAACTGCCTGCTCCAGATTCTCGGCGTGGGTGACAAGCCCACATTACCAACTTCTGCAATTCAAAAACTGTGGTAGTCTGCGTCAACAAAACCTGAGAGGATGACACGATGAAATCGTTTTGTTTGATGTTATGTGGTGTTGTGTTGCTGGCCGGTGCTGTTCACGCGGACAAGTTGCCGGCTGCGCTCGGCAGCGCGAACCATGGCCTGTGCATTGTCATCGGTGCGGGAGACGCGCGTGAACCGAAACTGGCAGCCGACTTGGCCGCACGCGGTTTGCTCGTTCACGGCATCGCGCTCGACGACGCCGCGCTGGATCGCGCGCGCAAAGCCGTCGCTGCAACGCATACGGACGGCACGGCGTCCATCGAGAGAATACCGGTGGCACCGTTGCCCTATCGCGACAACTTGGCGAACTTTCTTATCGTGGCGGATCACGCGGCTGCCACTGCCGCCGGACTCGCCGCAACCGAGATGCTGCGCGTCGTCGCGCCACTTGGCCAATTGATCGTCCGCAAGAACAAGCGCTGGGAGACCATTGCCAAGCCGATGCCGACAGAAATGGACGAGTGGACTCATGACACTCACGGCCCCGATGGCACGCTCGTTTCCAACGACAAAGTTGTCCGATTCCCTGTCGGCTATCGCTGGCACGCCGGCCTGCCGATGAATCTTCAAAACAAAAAGCAACCCGCCAACGTCTGGTCCGACACGCGCGGCCTGGCGCTGGCTGGTGGCCGGTGTTTCACGCTCTCCTGCTCCGTGATCGAGAATCTCGGCGCGACGTTTTCCTCGGAGCACGGCATTGACCAATACGTCACCTGCCGCGACGCCTTCAACGGCCTGTTGCTCTGGCGCGCCAAAGTTGGCCCGACGTATTACGCCGGGCTGTATTATCCGAACCGCGCCCCATTCGTCGCCGTTGGCGATTACGTCTATGTCGCCGCCGGCGACGGCAAACTCTGGGCGCTCGACGCACAGACGGGAAAACTCGCGCGCAAGTTCGACACGACGTTTCCGCCGTGCCGGTTGCTGGTGGACGATGGCGTTGTGGCGGTGGCCTGCTGGAAGGAAGGCACGCGCCTTGGCGGTGTCGTCGGTGTTGACCGGCGATTGATGGACTGGGCGGTTTCTGAAGGCTCCGTCGAAGCGTTCGACGCAACGAGCGGCCGGCCGCTTTGGAAAATGGGCAAACTGGCCACATCGCTGCGCAGCGCCGGCGGCACGCTGTTCATGGTCCAGCGTGCCGGCGCCGATTCGCGCGAGGAAATGGGCTACGGCAAGAAAACAACCGGCGCATTGCCCTCGCGGCCAGAACAACATCCTGTCGCGGTGGACTTGCGCACGGGAAAACAGCTTTGGGAAACCAAGCTCGCCAAGCCGGAACTGAACGAGACGCTCAGCGTTGACGCCGCCGGCTTCGGCGCCGTGGCCATCTCCCACAACAATGGAAAGAGGACCTCGATCCTCTCCGCCGGCGATGGCCGAGTCCTCGTGGAAGTCAGCGGCAACGGCTACGCCGCGTTTGTTGATGGCGCGATTCACCTTGGCGGCAAGAAATACGATCCCTCCAACGGCCAGAGCCTCGGCGCCAGCACATTCAAAATCAACAGCACCATTTGCACGCCACAGTACTTCGTCAACAACATCCTGATCCAGAATCGCGGCGGCACAATCGTGGTGGACGGCACACCGCACCTCTACGGCGGCACACGCGGCGCGTGTTTCTTTGCGAGCACCCCGGCCTACGGCGCGTTTTACACCCCACAGAACTGGTGCATGTGCGCCCCGGCTCAGATTCCCGGCTTCATCTGCTTCGGTCCCATCGCCCACGAACCGACTGCCGATGAGATGCAGCAGCCCAGTCCCGTCGAACGCGGCCCCGCCTACAACACAAGTCACGTTTCACGTTTCACGAATCACGATTCCGACTGGCCGACGTATCGTCACGATCCGCAGCGCAGCAACGCCACCGACATCAACGTCCCTGACACACTCGACATCCTCTGGCAACGTTCCGTTGTCCCGCCCGCGCCCGATAGCCCTCTCGGTTGCGACTGGCGCGAGACGCTCACCGGCCCGCTCACCGCGCCGGTCGTCGCAGAAGGGGTTGTGATCGCCGCCGCCACCGACCGCGACCAACTCATCGCCCTCGACGCGGCGAACGGCAAAGAACTTTGGCGCGCAACTGTTGGCGGCCGTCTCGATTCGCCGCCGACCATCCATGCCGGCCTCTGCCTTATCGGTTCGCACGACGGCTACGTCTATGCCTTCACCCTCGACAAGGGTCAGCTTGCTTGGCGAGTGCGTGTCGCGCCGCGCGAGGAGCGCATCGTTTCCTCCGGCAAAGTCGAATCGCCTTGGCCCGTCATCGGCACGGTGCTGGTCGCCGATGGCACGGCCTTCGTCTCCGCTGGCAACACCCAAGGTTCCGACGGCGGCATCGTCGTCCGCGCATTCGCGCCGCTGACCGGGAAGATTCTCTGGTCGAAAGCCGTCGTGATGACCACGAACGCCGGCCAATACCGCGACATGCGCCGCAACGACCTGCTTCTGAAGGTCGGCAACTCGCTCCAGTGGATGACCACGCGCCTCGACCCGAAGACCGGCGAGTTCCAGACGAGTCCCACTGTCGAATACCAACAGTTTCAGGCCCATCAACACCGTATCGCCATGGCCGTGAAGAAGAATCCGGCGAGGAAAGTCAAGGAACTGGAAGAAACAGCAACGCCGGACGAAATCGCCCCGGGCATCGGCCTCGAAGGATTCATCGCCGCGACGTGGATGCAACTCGGTGACCGCAAATACAAAGCGATGACCTTCGGCAACACCAGCGCACCGCAGTTGAGCTGGGGCGGCGATCTCGTTTGCGGCAACCCAAGCAGCGGCAAGACGGTCTGCGCGATCAACCGCGACAAGGTTGCGCCATTCGGCAACAAACCCGACCCGAAAGCGGTCCGCTGGCAACAGAACCTGCCGGAGAACTACCAAGCCACCTCTGTGGTCACGGCTCCCAACGCCATCGTCGTTGGCGGCGGCGTCTATCGTCCCGGCGAAACCGGCGGCGGCTTCATGCGCGTGCTCTCGACCGACAAAGGCGCGACGCTCGCCGAACAACTCGTCGGGTCGCCGCTGATCTACAACAGCGTGGCCGTCGCCGGCGGCAAAGTCTATGCAACGCTCGCCGACGGCTCCGTCCTCTGTCTTGGCAAACGCTGAGCGGGTGAAACTGTTCCGTATGGATTTCTGCTTGTTGACGAGCCGCCGAGTCAGTATTGTCCGCCGCAAATGAAACCATTTGTACTTACCACCGCTCTTCTCTTTGCACTGAACTGCACTTCCCCGGCGAGCGATTGGCCGCAATGGCGCGGGCCGTCGCGCAACGGCATCTCCACCGACAGTCCCTCGTTGGCCAACGAGTGGCCCAGCCGCGGGCTGACAAAGCTCTGGGAGAGCGAGACGATTCCCTCCGAGGACGACGGCGGGTTCAGCAGCGTCGTGGCCGCCGGCGGACGGGCGTACGCGGGCATCGTGTGGCACACCGACGTGCCGACCGAGACCCGCGCGATTGACGACTTGGTGATGCGGCAGCTCGGCTATCAATCCGTGGCGGGCTGGCCGAAAGAGACCGTCGAGAACATGGAGAAGACGCGGCTCTCGCTCGACCCGAAGTTGATCGGCACGGAGTACGACAAGTTTGTCGAGGACTGGCTCGCCAAGAACCTCGACCCCAAGAAACGCCAGACCAGCGCCGGCTTCGTGCGCAACCGCTTCAACCGCCGCGGCGACGCCTTCCCGCTGGAAGTGTACGACAAACTGTTGACCGTCTCGAAGAAACGTTTCCCCAACGAAGCCGCACTGGTCGCGTGGATCAACGAGCAGAACTTCAGCGACAAGATCAAAAAGGAGATCCTGGATGCCGTGCCGCCGACAATGAAGGTCGCCGAAGACGTTGTGCTCTGCCTTGATCTCAAGACTGGCCTGACGCTCTGGAAATGCAAAGCGCCCGGCGAAGCGACGGGCCGCATGGCATCGAGCACGCCCTGCGTCGCCAACGGCCGCGTCTATGCGCTCGGCAGCGCGAACTTCCACGCCGTGGACGCGAGCACCGGCAAGCTACTCTGGTCCGCGCCGATGCCGGCCAAAGGCCCCGCCTCCTCGCCCATCGTGGTGGACGGCGTGGTCGTCATGAACGCTGGCAAACTCGCCGCGTTCGATGCTGCGAACGGCAAACCGCTCTGGACGCAACAAAAAGCCGGCGGCGGCAATTCGTCGCCGGTGGCATGGAAGTCCGGCGACAAGACGGTCGTCATTTGCAATGGTCGCGGCGTCATGGTCGGTGTTGATCTCAAATCGGGCGACGTGCTGTGGAAGACGCCCGGCGGCGGCGACTGCACGCCCGCGATCGTCGGCGACGTGCTGGTCACGCAAACCTCCAACGCCAAAGTGGGCATCCTCGCGGGCAAGTTGACCCCGACCGGGTTCACGTTGCTCTGGAATCATCCCTACGATCCGTTGCGCTCGCAATCCAGCCCCATCATTCTCGACAAGCATGTCTATGTGATGGATGACAACATCCACTGGTGCTTCGAGCTGGCCACGGGCAAGGAACTCTGGAAGGAGAAAGTCGGTTCCTCGACGATCTCGTCGCCGATCTTGGCTGACGGAAAGATGTTTCTCACGACCAACGGCGGCTCCAAAGTCATCATGATGAAGCCCTCGCCCGAGAAACGGATTCAGCTTGCGCAAGCCAGCATTCGCAGCATGTGGGTCCCTTCGCCTGCCATTGCCGACGGCAAGCTGCTGGTGCGTGGCCGCAAGAGCATCACTTGCTACGACCTGACAGAAAGCGCTCCGTCTGCGGCTTCAAGATAATCCGTATCGGTGCTGGCGGGCCTCGCCTCGCCGAATCATTGCCGCCCGCTTGTGCTACAGACCAATGGCTAACATAGTCGCACGGAGGCCGGTTCGAATCCCGTCGTTCCAGCCAATCTGATCAAACGATCAGGACCAACCGTTGGGCATTCCGTCCAGCCCACAAACAACCAGCCCAGCAACGCGAACAACGGGACCAGGACCGGCAGTACGTACTTGAAGACGTAGCCGAAGAAACTCGGACACTTCACGCCCGCGGCCACAACGCGGCGTAACGCCGGGCGTATGCGGCCAACGAGTACTGCCGAAGCACAACCTGCCGGTTGTGTGCGATCAGTTGTCGGGATGGTTGGGCCAACAAGCGGGCCAATGCTGCTGCATCCGGCTCCCGGTACAGGTGCCGGAGATCCAAACCGGCCGCGGTGAAATCGCGTGTCACTTCCGGGATGTCGCGCCCGACCACCAGCTTGCTGCCGAGCCAGCCTTCGAGGAAGGCGTAGCCGAACCCTTCCTGCGTCGCGGTCGTCAGGATCGCAGCGGCGGCGTGGAACAGCGGCAGCGGATTCTCAAACGCCTCTCCGACACCGATCACCACCGGCAACCGCTCGCGACGGACGCGGCGCTTGAGTTGCGCGCTGTACTCACATTTCGAGTCGAGACTGATGACCAGTTGCCAGCCGGGCATCTGCGCGATGAGCGCGACGGCCTCGGCGTTGTTCTTGCGCTCCATCACCTTCATCGGCGAGAGCAGGAACGGTTTGTCCGGATCGAACCGGTAGCCGTGCGCGCGGGCGTATTCCGCGATGACCGGGCGCGGATCCACGCGACACGGTTGCGCGAAAAACTTGTCGTCCACCGGGTTGGGGAGGACGCAGATCGTCCCGCGCGGGATGCCGCGTGCCGCGAGCTTGTCGGCGTCGGTGGTCGTCAGCGTTGCCCAGCGGACGTTGGGCCGGTCGTAGTAACACATGGCCTGCCAGTCCGCGTGTTGTCGGAGCGCCCGCAACTGTGCGGGCCGGTTTTCCTCGGGGAAGTCGTGGACCTGGTTGATGATCTTCACGCAGCCGGTTTCCGCGAGCCGCTTGACCGCGTAGGTGAGCGCGGGATTCTTGCCGAGGCCGACGTTGTGCGTGTGGAGAATGCCGGCGCGCGGGAGACGGCGCAGATATTCGCGTACCCGTCGCTGAAATGTCCGCGGATTGTCGTCGTAGCCGAAATCGGCGAGGACGCGCACGTCGTGTTGCGGGGCGAGGGCGCGCTGGGCGTTGCGGATGACGGTGGTGACGCCGCCGGGGCGCAGATGGTAATGGAGCATGACGATGTTCACAAGCGCTCCAGGAGTTGCGGCAGTGCTTGGATGTCGCCCGACGGGCCGAACAGGACGGCGTCGAAACCAACTTCGCGGGCCGGGGCGATGTCGTTTTCGGTCGAATCGCCGACGACGAGACATTCGGCGGGTGCGATGATGGCGGCGGCGCGTCGGAACAGGGCGGGATCGGGTTTGGCGACGCCGAGATCGCAGGAGAGGAAGATGAGCGCGGGATCGAAAAACCCGATGCCGAGCATCTCGTCCAACTCGATGCGCGTGTAGAACTGGGCATTGGAGATGATGCCTTGGCGCAGGCCGCGTTGTTTCACCGCGCGCAGGGTTTCGAGTGCGCCCGGCATGGGTCGTTTGGGGTTGGCGTGCCGCTCGAAGTACAACGCGATGTCGCGCGGCGGCGCGGTCGGTGCGAGTTGTTGCCAGACCTCTTCGATGCGGATGGCGGGGCGTTCGGCAACGGCGGCGAGAAACTCCCGTCGCAGCGATTCGGCATCTGTCGCGAGTTGAAACCGGCGGATGGTTTGGGCGAAGGCGGGGATCAGTTCCCGTTCGCGCCGCACGAGAGAGTCGAGGTCTCCGCGTTGCGCGGCCAGCAGCGTCCCATAGACGTCCCAAAGGATGGCTCGGTAATTTTTCACCGAAAAAGGTTGCCGTTTTTTTTCGTGCAGTGCAAACTCTTTCCGCAGATGAGCGACTTTCATCAAAGCGGCGTCATCACGACGTTCCACCGGCTCGGTATGCAGTACAAGCTGGAGGACATGGAACAGAAACTGGCCGAGTACACGCGGCAGCGACCGCTGGCGCTGATCCTGCCCTGCCTCGCCAGTGAGATGGAACGCCCCGCGTTGAAGAACATCGTCGCGCGCCTGAAGAAGGTGCCGTACATCGCGCAGATCGTCGTCGGCCTCGACCACGCCGAGCGCGCCCAGTTCCAGCAGGCGCGACGGTATTTCGGGCGGTTGCCACAAGAGGTGCGCATTCTGTGGCGGGACGGGACGCGCTTGCATCGGCTGGCGGAGTTGATGCGCGAAAACGATATCTCCGTCGGCGGGCCCGGCAAGGGCAGCAACATCTGGCTGGCCACCGGGCTGGTGTTGGCTGACGACAAGTGCAAGATTGTCGCGTTGCATGATTGCGACATCGCCACCTACAACCGCGAGATGCTTGCCCGCCTTGTCTTCCCAGTGGCCAATCCGAACATGGACTACATCTTTTGCAAGGGCTACTACGCCCGCGTCGCCGACCGCCTTTACGGGCGTGTGACGCGGCTGATGGTCACGCCGTTGATTCGCGCGCTCCAGAAGATCCTCGGACGCGATATTGATTTGCTGAACTTCTTGGACAGTTTCCGTTATCCGCTCTCCGGTGAGTTCTCCATGGCGACCGATCTGGCTCGCATCAACCGTATTCCGGCCGACTGGGGCTTGGAAATCGGCGTGCTTTGCGAGATGTTCCGCAATGTCACCAATCGCCGCATCTGCCAAGTGGACCTTGCCAACACCTACGAGCATAAACACCAATCGCTCTCCGCCGACGACGCCGCGCGCGGCCTGACCAAGATGACCCTCGACATCGCGAAGTCGTTGTTCCGCAACCTCGCCACCGAAGGCGTTGTCCTTTCCGACGCGCATTTCAAGACACTCAGTGTCCGCTACCTCCGCGCCGCGCAGGACGCCGTCAAACAATACGAGGATGACGCCGCGCACAACGCGCTGCCCTTCGACCGCCACGACGAGTTGCGCGCGGTCGCCGCCTTCACGAAAGCCATCCGCTTGGCGGCTGACGAGTATCTGCGCGACCCGCTTGGCATTCCGCTCATCTCCAATTGGAACCGTGTCACCTCCGCCATTCCGGATTTCTACGCCCAACTGAAAGAGGCCGTGGATCTCGACAACGAGAAAGGTTGACGATTGACCACGCCACGCCATCGCCCCAACCTGCTCATCATCGGCGCTTCGGGGAGCGTGGCCCGCGCGTTTCTGCGGCGGTTGGGAGGACAACGATGTCACTTCGGCGAGTTGGTGTTGCTCGACAAAAACCGGCGCGTGCTCGACGCCCCGCATCTCGACCATCAACGCTTGGACTACCGGTTTGTCCGTCGGCATCTGTGCCTGCCGCGCGATGAACGCTGGTTTGCCCGTCTGCTTCAGAAGCATGGCATTCAGATTGTGCTCGATGTCTCGACTCATCCCACGTTGCCGATGTTGGCCGCCGTCAACGCCGCCGGCGCCTCCTACGTCAACACGTCGCTCAACGACGAGAAGCTGGAGGTCGGCGATCTTGTCCGTCGTCTTCATCCGCGGCGTGACAAGCCGCGCCGCGCCCCGCACATCCTGTGCAGCGGCATGAACCCCGGCGTCGTCAACATGCTCGTCCGCCACGGGGTCGAGCATTTCGGCAAGCCGCGCCAGATTGTGCATTTCGAGTACGACACCTCGACGCCGGTCGAAGGTTGGCGGCCGATTGTGACCTGGTCCAAACACGAATTCCTGATGGAAACCGCGTGGAACCGCACCGGGCATTTCAACGGGAAAACGCTCCAGCGCAGTCCCGGCAGCGCCATCGAACAGCGCGAGCGGCTTCACAATTGGATGCGTCCGATCTCCGAGACCGACCATTGCCCCAATGCCTTTTTGGTGTTGCACGAGGAGAACCTCACAATCGGACGCACGCTGGGAGTTCCTTCCCGTTTCCTCTACGCGATCCATCCGCGCACCATGCGCCACCTCATCGCGCGCCACCGCCAACAGGGCACTCTCCACGCGCGCGATCTCGAACAAGCCGACAACATCGCCGAACGGCTCGAAGGCACTGACTTGATTGCCGTCTGCCTCGAATACCCGCGCCAGCGCGTATATTACGTCAACCGGTTCTCCAACACCGCCGTCCTCGGCGCCAACGCCACCTGTTCCCAAGTCGCCGTCGGCATCTTCGCCGGCTTGTTCACGCTGTTGTACGACAACCTTCAGCCGCGCATCTATTTCGTCGAGGACATATACGACACGCTCTACAAACGGTTTGTCTTCGCCAACCTCCGCGTCGAGCAGTTCGTCTGCGGCCGGCGCAAAGGGCGCTGGATCATTCGCGAACACATCCCGGAATTGCGCGTGCGCGCCCCGCAAGACAAAGCGCCGGCGGTGCTCTGACACCGTCGGTCAATCCTCGCCGAAACATTCCGCCAGCAGCGTCTGGAGTCGTCGTTCGAGGATCGAGAACGAATAGTGGCGGCGACCCAACTCATAATTCCGGTCGGTCATTTCGCCGGTGAACGCCTTGTCTTCGAGCACGCGGCGCACTTGCTGCACCGTGTCGTCCGTGATGAACCCCTCGAATTCGATCACGCGAAATCCCTTCGGTTTGATGTCGAGCGCGAAGATCGAGTAGTTGTTCACGAACACGGGACGCCGGTAGTAGATCGCTTCGAGGAATGCGTTGCCGAATCCCTCCCACGTGGACGGATAGGTGACAAGGTCGGCATGTTGATACACGTCGGAGAGCGAATAGACCTTGCGCCCGTCTGCCGTCGTGCCGCGCTCGTTGCGGATGATGTTGGCGACGAAACGCACCGACACACCGAGCCGGTTGGCGAACGACAGGACGCGGCGTTCGTAGGCGTTGCCCTCGTCGCCGGTCGCGTGGGAAATGACCAGCCGCGCCTTCGGTCCCAGCCGGTCGGCCAGTTCGATGGCGTGTTCGATCCCCTTGCGCTGCACGACGCGCGTCGGCTGCAACAGCAAGAACCCGCCCGGCGCCACGCCCAGCGCGCTGCGCACGTCGTCGGCATACGCGTCCGGCGGCACGGGCGGGTGGTCAAAGTTCATGACGTTCGGAATCAGGTGGCTCAACAGCCCGGTGCGCCAACTCAGTTGCCGGCCGGCGGCCGAGTTGATGACGACGTGGTGGATGTTGGCGATGTTGGGCGGGAACGCCGCCTGCACATAATCCATCCCGCAGTTGACCTGAAACCGGTCGCGTTCCCAGTAGAAATCGTGGTGGTGCGCGACCGTCGGCAGGCCGGTTTCGGCGATGAACTCCGCCAGCGCCAGCGCCAAGGGAATGTTCAACGGGATGGCGAGCGCATTCTCCACGATCATTACCTCGATCCCAAAGTCCTTCACGAAGGCGCGGATGTCCTCCTTCAACTTGGCCTTCAACTGGCCCACCTTGCGCGAGATGTCCGGCGAGCGGTTGGGGTTGTTGAAGATGTCGTTGTGGATGGCGGCGATGTCCGGGTGCAGGAAGAACGCCTCCGGCACGACGCGGCTGCGTTCTGCCGGCCTCTCGCAAATCCCGGCAAAGTAAAAACAGGCGTGCCCCATCCGTTCCAACACCGTCGCCCACTTCGCCGTCTCCAACGACACGCCATCGGTCCCCTCGAACCGCGTCGAGACAAACCCGACCCGCCGCGCTGCCTGCTTCTTTATTCCATCAGCCATAATGCCTCGTAAGGTTGCAACAAGATCGTGCGGCTGTCCACTTCAACCTTCTGCTGCTTGCCGGTGACATTGTGCAGGCAGAGCATATCTTGCCGCCGCACCGCGAACACCGCGTCGCTGCAATCCAACACCCGCTGCGGCGCGTGCGGAGCGAACGCCGGCGAGGCCGCGCGCGCTTCCAACAGTTTCCGGTATCCGTCGAAAATCCGGCGCCGCTCCGACGTCGGGTCGGCCAACTCGCGATCCAGTTCAGCCCGCGTGAACTTCTGACGGTTGATCGTGCGGTTGCGGCCCGTCTGCTGCACGCCCTCCGGCCAGCCGTGAGAGCCGAACAGGCTGTGGAAGTAAATCCCCGGCAGGCCGCGCAGCGCCAGCATGATCGCCTGCGCGCACAGAAACGCGTCCACGTTGCCGCCAAGCGCGTCGAGCCAGTTCGCGTTGAGTTCGTACGCGCCGCCGGAGCCGGAGGAGACCAGTTGGCCGCACAGCAGCGACTCAATCTCTGCTTCCGACAAAATGCCGCGCGCGGGATTCAGCCCGATGCCGTCGTGCGAGGCGAGGAAGTTGAAGAAGGTCACATTCGGAAGGTCCGCCGCCCAACGCGACAATTTCGCGGCGTTTCCAGTGCGCAATGCGTGCAACGTCAGTGGCGGCAGCGAGAAGTTGTACATCAGATGCGCTTCGTTCGTGCCGTCGCCGAAGTAGGCGATGTTGTCGCGGTGCGGGACGTTGGTCTCCGTGACGAGCATCACGCCCGGCGCGACGAGGTCGAGGACGGCGCGGATGAGTTGAACGATCCGGTGTGTCTGCGGAAGGTTGATGCACGGTGTGCCGATTTCCTTCCAGAGATACGCGATGGCGTCGAGGCGGAGGAACTGCGCGCCGTTGGCAACGTAGAACAGCAGGATGTCGAGCATCTCCAGCAACACGTCCGGGTTGCGGTAGTTGAGGTCAATCTGGTCGGCGCTGAACGTCGTCCAGACGTGCCGGTCGCCAACCGGCGTCAGCAACGACGACGTGCGGGGCCGGACCACCTGCGAAAGGTCCGCGCGCGGATCGCATTCGATGAAGTAATTCTTGTATGGCGCTCCGCCGCGCCGGTAGGCTTGGAACCACGTGCTCCGTGCCGAGACGTGGTTGAGCACCGCATCGAGCATCAGCCGTCGGGTCGCGCCGAGCCGTTGCACATCGGTCCATGTGCCGAGCGCGGGGTTAACTTGGCGGTAGTCAATCACGGAGAAGCCGTCGTCGGACGAATACGGATAGTGCGGGAGCAAATGCACGCCAGTGATGAGGCCAGCGGTGTGCTGGTCGAGGAAGTCGGCCAGCGTTCGCAGTGGCGACTGCGGAGCGGCGTTGACTTGATCGCCATAGGTAATGAGCAAATTATCACGCCCCGTCAACGGTGCTATGGAGGTTCGCAACCGTTGGTCGAGGCGAGACGCAAGTTGCTGCCATGTGGCCTCTGCGCGTTGTTCGCCGTACAGAAACCGCAGGTGCGCGCGGATGACTTGTCGGAGGTCGGTTTCCATTTTCTACTGACACAATACGCGAATAAAATACCCGAAACGCGTGACAAGGCCAAGCCGTTTGGCTAAGGTTGATGGCAGACGGTAAACTAAGGAACACCATCAATGAAAAGGGTTTTGCTGTACTCGTTGTTGCTGGTCGGCGGGCTGATTTCCTCGCAATTCCTCGCCGGGTTCGGCGCGTTCTGGATCAAGCTGATGACAATGTTCTGCCTG
The DNA here is from genome assembly GCA_964574605.1 of uncultured Verrucomicrobiota bacterium. Classification (GTDB taxonomy): domain Bacteria; phylum Verrucomicrobiota; class Verrucomicrobiia; order Palsa-1439; family Palsa-1439; genus CAIKAP01. Next base: position 5,189 of record CAZNOK010000036.1, on the reverse strand, counting down.
TCGTTCATCATGATCCACGTCGGCCACGAGTTTGACATGGATAAGATGCGACCGCGGCAATACGCGTGGGATTATCTCGTGGCCGGAACAGCAGCAGCGTTTCCATGGATTTTGTGCGCGGTGTATTTTGTGATCGTGATGGCGCCACGCGAGTTGTGGGGACACGTGGACCAGTGGAAGGGAGCGCTGTTGCTGGCGCGGTTTTCCTCGCCGACGTCGGCTGGGGTGTTGTTTTCGATGTTGGCGGCGGCCGGATTATCGGCCACGTGGCTGTTTCGCAAGGCGCGGATACTGGCGATCTTCGATGATCTCGACACGATTCTGTTGATGATTCCGTTGAAGATGATGATGGTCGGGTTGCGGTGGCAGTTGTTGGTGATGGTGATGGTGATTCTGGTGTTGTTGTGGCTGGCGTGGCGGTATCTGCATCAATGGCGGTTGCCGGTCGGCTGGCCGTGGATGTTGCTGTACGCCGGAATCGTGACGGCAGTGTGTGAGGCAATCTATCTGGCGAGCCGGGTGATTGACGACACAGTACCAGTACATCTGGAGGTGTTGTTGCCGGCCTTCGTGCTGGGTTGTCTGCTGGCGCGTCCATCTGGGCAGGCGGAACACGAGGAGTCGCCCGTGGGCGTGTGGGTCTCGGCGTGTTTCATGGTGTTGGTCGGGTTATCCATGCCGCCGATCCAAAGCGCAGCGCCGGCGGAGATGCTCGAACCAATTGAAAAACCAGTGCTCGCGTTTGCCAATGTGTCGGCGAGCACGTTGGCGCTGAAGGACACTTTTCCGGGGTGGGGTGTGATCGCGTGGCACGTGCTGTTGATTACGTTGTTGGCCAACCTCGGCAAGATGTTTCCGTCGTTGTGTTACCGCCGGGAAGCCACGCTTCGCGAGCGGATTGCCATTGCGGTGGGCATGTTTCCGCGCGGCGAAGTGGGCGCAGGTGTGCTGGTCATCTCGCTCTCGTATGGGCTGGCTGGTCCGTCGCTGACGGTTGCGGTCTTGTCGTTGGCGTTGAATCTGTTGTTGACCGGCGTGTTTATTGCGGTGGTGAAGGGGCTTATCGCAGGAACAACCACGACACCAGCGCGAAAATCGGAATGAGGATTGGCAGACTGTATTTGATGATGTAGCCGAAGAAACTGGGGCACTTCACGCCGGCGTTTTCGGCAATGCTCTTGACCATGAAGTTCGGGCCGTTGCCGATGCAGGTCGTCGCGCCGGAGAATACTGCGCCGAGCAACACTGCCAATACCTTAGCCAACCTTGAACACGGTGCCGATGAACACGAGGATGAACAGGGCGATGGTCTCGATGATGCCGAGCACCATCAGGTAATTGCCGAAGCCCTTGCCGGTTTCGGCCAACGCATCGCTGCCGGCTGCGCCGGCTTTGCCCTGCCACCAGGCGGACGCGCCAATGGCGAGGCCGCCGAAAACGCCCGTGCCGAGCATGGCACCCCAGTTGTTGAAACCGGGGGCGTTACAGATAGCCACCATCTGGTTCATCAGAATCATGCCGTAGATGGTTTGCGACAACGGCGCGCCGGCGAACACAATGAGGATGAACGGCGCGGTTTTGTTCTGCGCGAAACATTTCTTCCACGCGCCGATGGCGGCGGGACCGGCGGAGCCGGTGCCGAGCACCGAGCCGAGGGCGGCCAGCCCAAACGTCGTGGCGGCGCTCATTTTTCCGAGTGTGACTGCTGTTTGTGCATCCATGTTGATTTCCTTTCCGTGTGATTAGTCTGTGGGTGATTGTTTGACGCTGCGGAACGGCCTGAATGGAATGCCCGTCCATTGCATGCCGACATGGCCGGAGAACTCCAGTGTGTTGAGGCGCACGCCATGCACCATCACGCCCATCAGGCAGAGAATGATGTTCAGCCCGTGCGCCACCACCAGAAACAACGCCGCCGCCACTCCCGACATCCATTGCCCAAACATCGGCGTCAACGCGGCGTTGAAGTTGTTGGCCACGGCAAACGACGCCGTCCCGACCGCGAACAGGCGGATATACGAGACAACGTCCACAAAATTGCTGACGAGGCTCAGCGGCAGCATCGCGTGGTTGAACCATTCGCCCTTCAACTGGCGCACCGGCGTCATGAACAACACGATGCAAACCACCCCCGTCAAGAACAGCGGCAACGTGAATCCCGGTGCCGGCAGCCCCAGCACCATCTTCAGCGCGACGAAATACATCGTCCACGTCGTGCAGAGCCAGCCAAATTGCGCGATGGATTGCAGACTGCGCGGGTCGCGCACGATGTTCCAGAGATGGGCCAACGACAGATGCACCGCGCCAATCATAAAGCAGAGGCGCTTGACGTTTTCCGGGTCGGTCAACCAGACGATTCGCAGGCGCGCCAACAGTCCCTGTTGCACGGCCATGCCAAAATAGGAGCCTGTCAGCACCCCCCAAATGATGGTCGTGACGCTGATGATGTTGAGCAGGACAAACACTTTGCGCGGAGCTTTTGGCAGCTTGTGCGCCGCCAAGAGGCTGCCGGTGAGAAACAACGCGCCATACCCCGCATCACCGACCAGCACGGCGAAAAACAGCGCAAAGAAAATCAGAAATGCCGCGCTGATGTCCACTTCCCGGTAACCGGGCAGGATGCCCACCAGTTCAAACAGCGATTCAATCGGCTTCACCCAGCGCGGATACCGAACCAACGTCGGCACCGTATCGTCCGCGCTTGGTTCCTCAATCATCAATCCCCAACCGTGCCCCGGCGCCACCTGCCGCAGTTTCTCGATTTCCTCTGCCGGGCAGAATCCCTGCAAATACACAATCGTCTCACCAGCTCCGGCACCCATACCGGCCCGTGCCGCAGCAAACCGCCACCGGTCTTCGGCATCGGCCAGCAACGCCGCGATCTGCGGATGATCGCCCCCGAACAACGCAATCTCTTCCTGAATTGCCCGTTGACGGTCGCCAATGGCCGCCAACCGCTGGCGAATCTCTGCGAGTGAACGCGGCGGTAACGAAATCTCCTGCGCATTCGGCACCTCCACCGTGCTGCGGCTGATGATGGCGAAATGAATGGCGTTTTTATCGCGATGAAGCTCCACATACACGGCGTCTTCGGGCACGCTCGGCGGCGGCTTGGGCGCGGCTTGATACAGCCGCACGGAAATGCCTCGTTCCTGTAACGCTTGGACGCTGGCTGGATCAAAGTTGCCGAACGGAGCAAACCGTTGTTCCTGATGCGTCAACGCCGCCTGTTCATCTTCCAGCGCGCGTTTCTCATGGATCAGTTTCCACAACTCCTCGACCACCTCGCGCGGAGAGCGGCCCGATGAGGCGCGATCCGACTGCGGCGTGAGAATTTCAAGCGCGGTGCGAACATATTCGTATTCACGCCGCGTTTCCTCAACGCTCTCGCTCTCGCGCTGGCTGACCGGCTGGAGATGCACGATCCCGAGGTCGCGCAACTGTTCCAGCGTTGCATCGCGCGTGTGCGCAAGGCAAAGCAGCGTCACCTTTTTCATTGGAACAATCATGCGGTGGCCCTCACCTTCTCGACCGTCTTCGATTTCGCAAACTTCGACCGAACTACATCGGCAGTCATCTGGTCGCCCAGCACGATGCGGATGACGCGGATGTTTTCGCGCGTCTCCGGGATTTTCACATTCTCAAACAGATTCACGCGTTGCGTGGTGATGCGCAGTTCCTCGCGGAGACGGTTGAGTTGTTCCTCGATGATCTGCGTCTCGACACGGAGCCGGATGAGGCGTTCGAGCATCTTAATTCCATCGTCCACCCATGCCGGCGTAGCGAACAGGTCGGGTGTCGTCCGCTCGAACTCGATGGACTCGAACACCGGGAAGTTCACGCCGGCGATGTTGCCGGTGGACGTGTTGATGCGACCGACGCGAAGGTATTGCGAGAAATCCACCGGCTCGGAGAAGAGTTTGACCCACGACGCGAGATCGCGGCGCGCAGCGGCTTCCTCGCCGCGTTTGGCGTCGAGCGCAGCTTCCGCGTGGCGAACTTCGATCTGCATCTGCTGCTTCTTCAATTGCAGCGTCGGCAGATACCGCCGGAAACGCGCCAGCGCATCGCGCTGCGTCTTCAACTCATTCTTCGTGTATTTGATCTTGGCCATCAGGACTGTTTCTTCGGCCAGAACTTACTGGTCAGTTTCGTCGGGATGCCGGTCTCCTCGGCGTCGAAACAATCGGCGAGGATTTGCCAGCCGAGGTCAAGCGCCTTCTCAATCGGGATATTGACGCGCAAGTCCATCATTTCGGCCTCAAACCGCTGGCCGTATTTGAGAAGTTTTTGATCCCAGCCGCTCATACGGAAGCCCATTGCCTGCTTTTCCAACGTCTCTTTGTAGCCGGCGTAGAGCTGCACCATCGTGTTCATGATGGTGCGATGGTCTTCGCGGGTCTTGTTGTTCACAAGCTGCTTCAGGCGGCTCAACGACCCGAAGGGCTCGATGCGGCCATTGCGGAGGTAGAACTGTCCCTCGGTGATGTAGCCGGTATTGTCGGGCACCGGGTGCGTCACGTCATCGCCGGGCATGGTCGTCACCGCGAGAATCGTGATCGAGCCAGCACCCTCAAAGTCCACCGCCTTCTCGTACCGGGCGGCCAACTGGCTGTAGAGATCGCCGGGATAACCGCGATTCGACGGCACTTGTTCCATCGTGACGGCGATTTCCTTCATCGCGTCGGCGAAGTTGGTCATGTCGGTCAACAACACGAGCACGCGCTTGTTCTGCAACGCGAACCGTTCTGCGACCGCGAGGCTCACGTCCGGCACAAGCAGACATTCGACAATCGGGTCGGCGGCGGTGTGAATAAACAAGACCGACCGTGATAGCGCGCCTTGTTCTTCGAGTGTGTCGCGGAAAAACAGATAGTCGTCGTGCTTCAGTCCCATTCCGCCGAGGATGATGATGTCCACTTCGGCCTGCATCGCGATGCGGGCAAGCAACTGGTTGTATGGCTCGCCGGCCACGGAGAAGATCGGGAGCTTCTGCGATTCAACCAGCGTGTTGAACAGATCAATCATCGGGATGCCGGTGCGCACCATCTTGCGCGGGATGATGCGTTTGGCCGGGTTGACGGATGGGCCGCCGATGGGCGTCATGTTTTCCGAGATGGCCGGGCCTTTGTCGCGGGGCTGGCCGCTGCCGTTGAACACGCGCTCGAGCAACGCTTCCGAAAACGGAA
>CAZNOK010000035.1:0-31135 GCA_964574605.1 uncultured Verrucomicrobiota bacterium | reverse complement strand
CCACTATGAAAATCGTTGTTGCTTATTCCGGCGGACTCGACACCTCCGTCATCCTGCACTGGTTGAAGGAGACCTACCAGTGCGACATCATCGCCTACTGCGCCGACGTTGGCCAGGAGGAGGAACTGCGCGGCCTCGACAAGAAAGCCAAGGCCACCGGTGCCGCCAAGTTTTACGCGCTCGACCTCATCGAAGAGTTCGCGCGCGACTTCATCTTCCCGATGATTCAGGCGAGCGCCATTTATGAGAACCAATACTACCTCGGCACCAGCATCGCGCGTCCGCTGATTGCGAAAGCGCAAGTGGACATTGCCCGCAAAGAAGGCGCCGACACCGTCGCCCACGGCGCAACGGGCAAGGGCAACGACCAATGCCGGTTCGAGTTGACCTACGCGGCGCTCGCCCCCGATCTCAAGATCATTGCCCCGTGGCGGTTGCCGGAGTATCAGGCGCTGTTCAAAGGCCGGGCCGAGATGCTCGCATATTGCGCGGAGAAGGGGATCAAGGTCGAAGCCACGGCGAAGAAACCGTACTCGATGGACCGGAACCTTCTCCACATCAGTTACGAGTCCGGCATTCTCGAAGATCCATGGCTCGAACCGCCCAAGGAAATCTTCAAGCTCAGCGTCTCGCCGGAGGACGCCCCGGACAAACCGGAGTATGTCGAACTCGACTTCCAATCCGGCAACTGCATTGCTATCAACGGCAAGAAACTTAGCCCCGCCGGCGTGATGCGGACGTTAAACAAGCTCGGCGGCAAACACGGCATCGGACGCGTTGACCTCGTCGAGAACCGGTTTGTCGGCATGAAGAGCCGTGGCGTGTACGAGACCCCCGGTGGGACGATCCTGCATTTCGCGCACCGGCAGATGGAGACGTTGACAATGGACCGCGAGGTAATGCACCTGCGGGACTCGTTGATTCCGCGTTACGCCGAGTTGGTGTATTACGGATTCTGGTTCAGTCCCGAACGCGAGGCGTTGCAGGCGTTCGTGACCGAGAGCCAGAAGAACGTCACCGGCACCGTGCGATTGAAGCTCTACAAAGGCAACATCATCACCGCGGGACGGAAGAGTCCGGTCTCGCTCTACAATCCCTACGTCGCCACGATGGAAGCCGATAAAGGCGCGTACAACCAGTCCGACGCCACCGGGTTCATCCGTCTGAACGCCCTGCGGTTGCGGACGCGCGCCGGCGTACTGGCCAAGAAACAATGACCTTAAAGGAAACGGTTACAATGAAAGCAATTCGACTCGCAGTAGCCGCAGCCCTTGTGGCAGCGATTCCTGCCCACGCCCAGTTCTTCAGCGCGCCGAAGCCAGACACGGGTAGCGAGTACTTGGCACACGTCTTCGGCAAGAACGCGGCGTTCACTGCCACGGCGGCGAGCACCATTGGCATGGCAGGCCGCGGCGGACAGGAGGTGGAAACACAGTATGCCGTCCTTGACGGCAACATGCGCACGGAAACCGACATGACCAGGATGAAAGGTGGCGCGATGCCGCCGGAGGCGGTGGCGCAGATGAAACAAATGGGCATGGACCGGACGGTCGTGATTCATCGCAGCGCCGAGAACAAGACGTACATGATCTATCCCGGTCTTAAGTCCTACTGTGTGATTTCCGCAGCGAAGGCCGATGGCGCGGGGGACGCCAAGCCGCCGAAGATCGAGCGTGCCGAAGTGGGAAAGGAAACAGTCGAAGGCCATCCGTGCGTGAAATACAAACTCACCATGACCATGGACAATGGGCGAAAGATGAACATGTTCGTCTGGCAGGCCGCGGATCTCAACCAGTTTCCCATCAAGACGGAAGCGACGCATGACCAGACCACCATCACCACCGTTTTTCGCGACATCAAGATGACACGGCCCGATGCCTCCCTGTTCCAAGTGCCCGCCGGCTTCAAAGAGTACAGCAACATGCAGGAGATGATGATGAGCGTCATGGGCGCGATGATGGGTGGCCTCGGCGGAGCGCCCCGCTAATTTGGATTGCATTCCGGCCCGAACCAGTTAGACTTACGGCGCAGTGCGATAGTAGCAGTTCGCAGTGAGTTGGTGGAGTGTCAAGCGCAGCCCAGTTTGCTCGGTGACAGTCCGAAACCCGGCAGTCGGGAACAGTCACTGAGACCTCCTAACGCCGCAGGAGATAGAGTAAACATGGGTGTCAGACTATTCGTCGGCAACCTTCCGTTCAATGCCACCGAGGGTGACGTGCTGGAGCTGTTCAAACAGGCCGGCAACGTCGCCGCGTGCGAGTTGGTCGTGGACAAATTCACGAACCGCTCGCGCGGTTTTGCCTTCGTTGAGATGGGCAGCCAGGAAGAGGCCACCAAGGCCATCGCTCAGTTCCACGGCAAGGACTTCCAAGGCCGTTCCTTGACCGTCAACGAAGCCCGTCCCCGCGAAGAACGCCCACGAGGCGACTTCGGCGGCGGTGGCGGACGCGGTGGTGGCGGTGGACGTCGCGATTTCCGTCGCGACCGTTAGCCCCTCACAACAATTGCAGTACATCTTCGGGGCGGGCGACCAGTTTCTGGGCGCCCGCCTCGATTAGTTCTTCCCTCTCTCGAAATCCCCACAACGCGCCGACGGCGAACATCCCCGCCGCATGCGCCGTCCGCATGTCCGTGTTCGTGTCGCCGAGATACAGCCACTCTGCCGTCGGCACGTTGAGTTCCGCGGCGATCTGCAACGCCACCGTCGGGTCCGGCTTGATCGGCAGGTTCGCCACCTGTCCACGCACCGCCGCGAACGGATTGTCGGGAAAATAATGCGCGATCATCCGCTTGGTGAACGCATCGGGCTTGTTCGAAAACACCGCCAGCTTCCGCCCGCGCAGCGACGCCACGAGTTCGCGAATGCCCGGATACACTCGTGTCCTGTCGAAACAGTGCGCCTCGTAATGCTCCCGCATCAACGCCAGCGCCTCCTTCGCCAGCGACCCCTTGTCCGCGGGCAGCGTCCGCAAAATCAGGTTCCGCGCGCCGTCGCCCACGAAATAACGGTACTCGTGCACCGGGTGCGTCGGGCAACCAAGCGTCATCAATGCGTGATTGGTCGCGTTGGCCAAATCCTCCAGCGTATTGGCCAGCGTCCCGTCCAAATCGAACAGCACAGCGCGGAATCTTGATTTCACGCTGCCAACAATAGCTTGATTCCCGCGCATTTTCAGCCACAATCCCCTCCATGAAAAAAGCGCCGCAACAGACGTGGGGCGGACGATTCACCGCCGGCCCGGCTGACATCGTGAAGCAATTCACCGAGAGCGTCAGCTTTGACTGGCGTCTGTATCCGCACGACATCGCCGGCTCCATCGCCCACGCGAAAGGCTTGGCAAAAAGCGGTATCCTCACAAAAGTCGAGGTCGCAAAGATCATTCGGCGCTTGCGGACCATTCAGCCACAACCGAATTCCGCGCTCGAAGACGTTCACATGAACGTCGAAGCCGCCCTCGGCCCCGTCGGACGAAAGCTCCACACGGGACGAAGTCGAAACGACCAAGTCGCCACCGACATCCGCCTGTGGCTCCGGGAAAACATCGGCTATCAGCTCTCGGCTATTGGCGATTTGCAGCGCGCGCTCGTGACGCTCGCGGGGAAGAACGCCAGCGTTGTCATGCCCGGCTACACGCACCTGCAGCGGGCGCAACCCGTGTTGCTTGCGCACCACTTGCTCGCCTACGTCGAGATGCTCGCGCGCGACGCCACTCGGTTCGCCGACTGCGCCAAACGCGCCAACGTCAGCCCGCTCGGCTCCGGTGCCATCGCCGGCAGCACGCTGCGGCTTGCGCGGGAGTTCGTCGCCAAGGAACTCGGCTTCGACGGCGTGACACAGAACTCGATGGACGCAGTGAGCGACCGGGATTTTGCGGTGGAGTTTCTCGCAGCGGCGGCGATTTGCGGGATGCATCTGTCGCGATTGGCCGAGGACCTCGTGCTCTGGTCGAGCGCCGAATTCGGATTTATCCGAATCGGCGACGCCTACACGACCGGCTCGTCGCTGATGCCACAAAAGAAGAACCCCGACGTTGCCGAACTCGTCCGAGGCAAGACGGGCCGGCTCTACGGCGATCTTGTTGCCGTGTTGACGATGCTCAAAGGTCTTCCGCTGACCTACAATCGCGACATGCAGGAGGACAAGGAACCGCTGTTCGACAGTGCCGACACGCTCAGCGCGTCGTTGCGGGTGATGGCCGAGATGCTCCGGCACGCGAAGGTCAATAAAGCCCGGTGCGAAACCGCCGCCAGCGACGCGTTGCTGCTGGCGACCGACCTCGCCGACTTTCTGGTGAAGCGGGGAATGCCGTTCCGGCAGGCGCATCATGCCGTCGGCGCGCTCGTGGCCGAGTCGGAGCGAAGTGGCGTGCCGCTGCCGAAACTTGCGGCCAAGAAACACGGCGCTACCGCAGCGAAAGTCTTTGATGTCCGGCGGGCGCTGGCCGCCCGGAACATTTCCGGAGCGCCGTCGCCTAAACAGGTCGGCGTGCAACTCGCGCGCTGGAAGAAACTCCTTCGCTAAATGTACCTCGGTGTCGAGATCGGCGGGACGAAACTGCAGGTCGGTGTCTGCGACGCGCACGGACATGTTCGTCAACTCGACCGTGTGAAAGTCGAACGCCGACGCGGCCGCGACGGCATCTTGTGCCAACTTGATGCGCTTGTGCGGAGACATTGCCGCGTGAAGGCCATCGGCGTCGGCTTCGGCGGGCCGGTGGACTCTGCGACGGGCCGCGTCGTGAAGTCGCATCAAGTGGCTGGCTGGTCGGGGTTCGAGTTACGACGCTGGTTCGAGAAACAATTCGAATTACCGACCGTTCTTCAGAACGACTCGAAGTGTGCGACGCTGGCCGAGGCGCGCGTTGGCGCTGGCCGCGGCCAGCGCGTGGTCTTCTACACCAACATCGGAACTGGAATCGGCGGCGGGTTGGCGGTGGACGGTCAACTCTACAACGGGCAGTTCGGCTCGATGGAGGTCGGGCACACGCGACTAGCGGCCTGTACGAGGCGTCCGATAGTTTTGAGACGGTCGTCTCAAAACTATCGGACGCTTGCGACGGCGGAGGAGTTGGGGTCGGGGTTGGCGATTGAACATGGCGTCAGTTCCATCGAGGAGGCGACGCGATGGTACGGCGCGGCGATTGCCAACGCAATCACGCTGCTGAATCCGGATGTCGTCGTGATCGGCGGCGGCGTGTCGTTGGCGGGCGCGAAATTCTGGCGTCCGTTGCGGCAGACGGTACGGCAACTGGTGTTCCCGCCGTTCCGCGACAACTTCAAGCTGGTGCCGGCGGCGCTGGGGGAGAGTGTTGTGGTGGTCGGCGCGGCGTTGCTTGCGGTGGAGCGGGCGCGTTTGGTAGAGTGGGCGCACTCACGATGAAAGCATTTCTCTACAAATCAGGTCAGTTGTGCTGCGAAGGTGTTCCGCTGGCGCGTCTGGCGGAAGAATTCGGCACGCCGTTGTACGTGTACAGCCGCAACCATATTGTCGGCCAGTGGCGGGCGCTGGACAAGGCGTTCGACGGGGTGGACCACCATGTCTGTTACGCGGTGAAGGCCAATGGGAATTTGTCGGTGCTGCGCGCGCTGGTGGAAGCGGGCGCAGGTTTCGATATCGTGAGCGGCGGCGAACTGGAGCGCGTGATCCGCGCCGGGGGCGACCCGACGAGATGCGTGTTTGCCGGGGTCGGCAAGACCGCGGGGGAGATTGAACAAGCGTTGGAGCGCGGCATCGGCTGTTTCAATGTGGAAAGTGTTCCGGAATTGTTCCGGATCTCATCGGTGGCGGAGTTGATGGACCGGCGGGCGCCGGTAGCGTTGCGTGTGAATCCGGGGGTTGACCCGGACACTCACCACTACGTCTCGACGGGCAAACATGAGAGCAAATTCGGCATCGCGCTGAAGGATGCGCTGGCGGTGTATCGCGCGGCGACGAAATTGAAAGGCGTGGAGATTCGCGGGGCGCAGATGCACATCGGGTCGCAAATCACAAAGGTCGCGCCGTATGTGCTGGCGATCCGGAAAATGTTGCCGCTAATGGAGCAGGTGCGTTTGCTGGCGCCGAAGACGCTGGAGTTTTTCGATATCGGCGGCGGACTGGGGCTCACGTACCGCAACGAGAATCCGCCAGCGGCGGCGGAGTTTGCGGCGGCGGTGAAACCGTTGTTGCGGAATCTTGGCTTGCGGATTTTGCTCGAGCCGGGGCGGTTCATTGTGGGCAACGGCGGCGTGCTGGTGACACAGGTGCAGTACGTGAAGCAGACGCCGGTGAAACGGTTTTTGATTGTGGATGCGGCGATGAACGATTTGATACGGCCGTCGTTGTACGGCAGTTACCACCAGATTGTGCCGGTGCGGAAGGCGTCGGCGCGGCGGATGATCACGGCGGACGTGGTGGGGCCGGTGTGCGAGTCGGGGGATTTCTTGGCCGAGAACCGTCGCGTGGCGGCGGTGGAGGAGGGAGAACTGCTGGCGGTGATGAGCGCCGGTGCCTACGGGATGGCGATGTCGTCGAATTACAATTCGCGCGGGCGCGCAGCGGAGATGTTGGTGGACGGTCGCCGTTATGTGTTGGCGCGGCGGCGGGAGTGCGCCGAGGATCTGGTGCGATCTGAACTGCGTTAGGCGAGGAGCTGGTTCAGGCAGTCAATGAGCTTCTGGACCGGGAACGGTTTCATCAGGTATTTGGAGCCGGTCTTGCAGAGGAAGAGGTTGATTTGCGGGTCGGCGGCGTAGCCGGTGACGAAGATGAAACGGTCCGCGAGCCGAGGATGAACGGCGATCGCTTCGTTGTAGAATTGATCGCCCCGCAACCGGGGCATCATCACATCGCAGACGATGGCGTCGTACTTGGTCTCCTTGACCTTGGCGAGGGCATCTTGTCCGTCGAAGGCGATGTCCACGAGAAAGTTCTGGTCGGCGAGAATCCACTGGAGAGTCGTGGCGAGTTGGCGGTCGTCGTCCACGAGGAGAACGGCCTTGAAGTCAAATGACTTGGCAGTGCCTTCCGGTTCGTTGAGTTCAAGATCCGATGCCATGGCGACATTCTAACGGAGATCGAAGGGGCTTGCCATCAAAAAGTTTACGGCGGCGGCGCATCAAGGACGCGGCGGACGGTCTTGGCCAGCACGGCGGAGGTGAACGGTTTCGGGAGCAATGTCAGTTGTTCCGGCAAGGGGCCGTCGCGGGAGAACACGTCGCGCGTATAGCCGGAGGCGAAGATGATGCGCAGACCGGGACGCTCGGCGGACAGCGTGTCGGCTAGTTCCTTGCCGCTCATGCGGGGCATGACCACATCGGTAAAGAGCAGATCCAGCGTTTTGCCGTCAAGTTGTCGCGCCAGGCGGAGGGCTTCCTCGCCGTTTTCGGCAGCCAACACGGTGTAACCGAGTTCCTGCAGAATCAGCGTGATGAACTCGCGCACGGCGGGTTCATCCTCGGCGACGAGGATGGTTTCGGTGCCGCGCGGGAACTGGTCGTCGGGAACAGGCTGGCCCACTCCGGGTTCGGCGGCGCCCTCGGCGGTGGGCAGGTAAACGCGGAAGGTTGTTCCCTTGTTTGGTTCGCTCTCCACGAAGAGATGGCCGCCGCTTTGGCGGACGATGCCATAAGTGGAGGCCAAGCCGAGTCCGGTGCCCTTGCCGGGTTCCTTGGTGGTGAAGAACGGCTCGAAGAGGCGCTGTTTGGTTTCCGAGTCGAGGCCGTGGCCGGTGTCGGCAACGGTGAGCAGGACATAGGTTCCGGGCTTCACGTCGGGGTGGGCTTGGCAAAACGCCTTGTCGAGAGTGACGTCGGCAGTGCTGATGCGGAGGTGGCCGCCGGTGGGCATGGCGTCGCGGGCGTTGATGGCGAGGTTGGTGAGAACCTGGCCAATCTGCCCGCGGTCGGCTTTGATGGCGCAGAGGTTGGCGCCGCGCTCGATGTTCATCTCGATGTTCTCGCCGATGACGCGGGCGAGCATGCCTTCGTAGTCGAGGAGGACGTCGTTGAGGTTGAGCAGGCGCAGTTGGACAACCTGTTTGCGTCCGAAGGCGAGCAGTTGTTGTGTGAGGGCGGCGGCGCGCTGGGCGCCCTTGCCGATTTCGATGGCGTGCGTGTACATCGGATCGTCGCGCGGGATCCGCGTGAGCATGTACTCGTTGAAACCAAGAATGGCGGTGAGGATGTTGTTGAAATCGTGCGCGACGCCGCCAGCGAGCCGGCCGATGGCTTCCATTTTCTGGGCTTGGAGAAGGTCTTCCTCCATGTGTTTGCGACGGGTGATGTCAATCATCATGCCGATCATGTGGACCGGTTTCTGGTTGGCGTCGCTCAGGAACGAGCCGCGGTCGTGGATCCAGAGATAGTTGCCGTTCTTGTGGCGGAAACGGTATTCGACGTTGTAGAGGCTTGCCGTTTGCTTGACGGCTTCAAGCAGGCGCAACGCTTCGGACCGGTCCTCGGGATGGATGCAGTCAGCCCATTGTTGGACGCTGCTGCCGAGTTCGGCGGAGGTGTAGCCCAGTACTTTTTCGATGCTGCCGCTCCAGAGGATGGAACCGGTTTTCAAGTCGTAGTCGTAGACGACTTGGCCGGAAGCCATGGTGACCAATTCGTGGCGTTGTTTCCAGGCGGCGACTTCGGCCTCGGCGCGCGTGCGGCGGGTGATGTCGAAGAAGAATGTGGCCAGCCGTCCCCCTCCGATGGAAAACGCGTGGACTTCGTAGGCGCGGCGGATTTGAGTGGCTTCGACGCCGATTTGCTGGGTGCGCCAGGCGCCGCCGCGGCGGGCGATGCGCCGATATCGGTCCGGCACTTCCGTCGCTGCCAGCGCGGGAAAAGCCTCTTCGATGGTTTTGCCGATGAGTTCGGCGTGGCGGATGCCGAGGATGCGGTCGGCGGCGGCGTTGGCGCCGGTGAGCACGAGGCGGGAATCATCGTCGAGCGCGAAGAACTGCATACCCATCGGTGAGGATTCGACAATGTGGCGAAAAGTTTCCTCTACCGGTAACGGCGTGGCGCTTGGACGCCGGAAACGGGCAATCCATTGGAACATGTTCTGTTTCCCGTGTTGCGAACTGTGGGTCATAACATCAGGATACCTCGCGCGGCGTTTGTACGCTTGCCTCCTGCTGTGCGCAAGCCTTTTCTGGCGCGTGTTCCGGGGATTGTCAGCGCTGCCAAACTGCTCTATGTTCGCTCGTCATGTCGCAGTCATCGCTACGAATAGGTCGCTGTTTCGGGATGGATGTGCGTGTGCATTGGACGCTGCTTGCGTACGCGGGGGTGTTGACGATTTGGCCTTGGCCGGAGAGCGCGCGCGATGTCTCGTGGCGTCTGCTGGCGGTCGCGATGATTTTCGCGAGCGTTCTGCTTCACGAATTTGGGCATTCGTTTGCGGCTCGATTTTGCGATGGCGAGTCCTCGGATATTTTGCTTTGGCCTTTGGGTGGGCTGGCGTATGTGAATTTGCCTTCGTTTCCGATGGCGCATTTTTTGACGGCATTGGCCGGGCCGTTGGTTTCGCTGGTGATCTGGGCGGGGGCCAGCGTGGCGGAAATGCACGCGGCGCGGTGGTGGGCTTTTGTGTTTAGTTACGTGGCGGAGATGAATCTTGCCATGGTGCTGTTGAACCTGCTGCCTGCAATTCCGCTGGATGGCGGGCGGATGTTGCAAGCTGTGTTGTGGCGACAGATGGGGCAGGGGCGCTCGACGTGGATTTGCGTCCATCTGGCCATCGGTGTGGCGGTGCTGCTGTTTCTCTATCCACTCGGTGGCTTCAGCAACGGACATATCAACCTGCTTGCATTGGGGGTTGCCCTGTTTATTTTCTTCAGCGCATTGAATGAGCGGAGGATGTTGGCGGCCGAGTTCTCCAACGCGCAGTACTGGGAATCTCGTCCAGGCGTCGCTTGGAACCATCCATACAATACGGCGGCAACAAGCAGACAGCCAACCCGTGAGCGTTCGTTCGCCAATTGGTGGAGGAAACTTGTCCAGCGTGATCCACGCAGAATGACGAGTGACGAGGATTTCATGCGCGACGAGATTGACCCGATCCTCGACAAGATTTCCCGCGAGGGGATGCAGAGCCTGACGGCGCGGGAGCGCAAGATTCTTGAATCGGCGCGCGACCTGTTGCACAAACGGCAGCGGTGAAACACATGGCCGCCTCCACGCTCAGCCGTCTGCTCGGCGCCCGACCGCTGCCGAAACCGGCGGCGGAAAAAATCCTGCGCGCGCACGGCTTCGGTGACGCAGGACAGATCGCCGCCGCGTTGCCGCGGTTGCACGCCAACAACCAGCAACGCCGCAGCCTGCGGCAGTTGTTGCCGCGCATGGTTCGCGCGTGCGCGGCGTCGGCGGACCCGGACCGGGCGTTCATTCATTTCGAGCGGCTGGTCGCGGCGTTGCCGCATCCGAACATGTTCTACCGCTACCTGCTCGACGCGCCGGAGGCGCTGGACCTGCTGGTCAAAGTGTTCGCGCACAGCCAGGCGCTTTCCGACACGCTCGCCCGCAACGCCGAGTATTTCCATTTCCTCATCAGTCCGGAAACGCTGCGCGCGCCGCGCTCGAAACCGTGGCTCCACGCCGAACTCACCCGCCTGTTGCTGGCCAGCCGCGTGACGGCGGAGCGATACGACATCGTTCGCCGGTTCCGACGACGCGAGACGTTGCGCATCGGCGCGCGCGACCTCGTCGGACGCGCCACCGTCGAGGAAACCACCCTCGAACTTTCCAACCTCGCCGACGTTTGCCTCGAAGCTGTCTTTGGCATCGCGCAGCGGAAACTCGCCGCGCAATTCAGGCTCGATGCCACGGCTACCCGGCAATTCGCCATTATTGGGATGGGAAAACTC
Source organism: uncultured Verrucomicrobiota bacterium (assembly GCA_964574605.1). GTDB lineage: Bacteria > Verrucomicrobiota > Verrucomicrobiia > Palsa-1439 > Palsa-1439 > CAIKAP01. The sequence continues at coordinate 20,294 of CAZNOK010000035.1, read as the reverse complement.
GGTGGACAAGAACTGAACTACTCCAGCGATGTGGACGTGCTCTTCATCTACGACAGCGACGGTGAGCTTACGCCGGCGTTGTCGCGGCAGGAATTCTTCACGAAGGTTGCCGAGGAGATCGTCCGCGCCGTCGGGCGGCCGACGGAGGAGGGGAGCATCTTCCGCATTGACCTGCGCCTGCGTCCCGAAGGCGCCACCGGGCCGCTCGCGTGGTCGCTGCAGAATTGCGAGACTTATTACGCCGAACGCGGCGAGACGTGGGAGCGAATGGCGTTGCTCAAGGCCCGGCCTGTCGCCGGCGACCCCGAGGTGGGACGTCAATTTCTCGAGGTCGTCCAGCCGTTCGTGTACACGCGGCACGCCGGAGAAAGCGTCGTCCAGCAAATGGCCGCCATCAAGGCGCGCATCGAGCGCGAGATCGTCACCGGCAGTCGCCTGACCCGGCACGTCAAGCTCGGCATCGGCGGCATCCGCGAGATCGAGTTCATCATCCAATCCTTTCAAGTCCTGCGCGGCGCGCGCCTCGCGTGGTTGCGTGAACGCGGCTCCCTTCGCGCGCTTCCTTTGCTGGTAAAAGCCAACCTGCTCACCGCCGACGAGGCCGGCGCGCTCGCGGAGGCCTACCGCTTCCTCCGCAATGTCGAGCACCGGCTCCAGATGGAGATGGAACTCCAAACGCACACGATCCCGGACGAGGAACGCGCCCTCGTGCGTCTCGCTCGCAGCCTCGGCTTCCGCACGGTGGAAGATTTTTTTGCCGCACAACACAAACACACGACCGTTGTCCGTCAAATCTACGAAGCGGTACTCGCCCACGCAGACCAGCACGTCAGCCCTGCCGCTGCCCAACTTGCCGACGACAAACTTCCCGACGCGCTCCGCGAAGCTGGATTCGCCGACGTGCCTGCTGCCGTGCGGCGCGTCGCCAATCTGTTGCACGGGTCCGGGTTCATCCACATTTCGCAACGCACCAAGGAGCTTTTCGCCGGCGTGTTTGCGAGCGCGCTCGAATGTTGCCGGAAACTTCCGGACCCAGACGCGGCGTTGTTGCACTTCGAGCAGTTTGTCGGCGCGTATGGCTCGCGCGGCATGCTCTACGAACTGTTGCTCCGGCATTCCAAACTCATTGAGGTTCTGTTGCGGCTTGGCGACGCGAGCCGGTATTTCTCCGAGTCGCTCCAGCGCGAGCCGGGCTTGTTCGATGAGTTGTGCCACGGCGGCGGGCTCAACCAGCCGAAGAACATTGACCGCATGTGCGACGACCTGATCGCCGCCGTCACCGCCACGCCCGACACACCGGTGATGGGCACTGCCCGCCAGTGGAAACGCGCCGAGATGCTACGCATCGGCATCGAAGACATCATGGGTTTGGTGGACATCGAACACCTGCACCGCGAAATCAGCACACTCGCCGAGGCGACGCTACGGTTCGCGCTGCACCAGGCGCGTCGTGAGTTGCAGTTGACCGCGCTGCCGTTCGCCGTCATCGCGATGGGCAAGTTCGGCGGTGAAGAACTCGGCTACGGCGCCGACCTCGACGTTCTCTTCGTCGGCGAGGAACAGACCGACGCCATCCGGCTCACAACGAAACTCATTGAATTCATGTCGCTGCCGACCGATGCCGGAACATTGTTCGCGGTGGATGCGCGGCTGCGGCCCGACGGCGAGAAAGGCGTCCTCGCCAGTTCACTGGAGGCGCACCGCGACTACTATCTGAAGCGCGCCCAGCTTTGGGAGAAACTCGCGTTGACTCGCGCCCGCTACGTCGCCGGCGATGAACCACTCGGACGCAGGTTTGTCGAGATGGTGCACGGCGTCATTTACGCCGCGCCGATCACCGACGCCGATCTCGCTGAAATCCGGCGGATGCGCCGCCGCATCGAGACCGAGCGCGGCGACCAATCCCGCGCCGAATTTGAATTCAAGACCGGCTCCGGCGGCATGGCTGACGTGGAGTTTCTTGTCCAAGCGCTCCAGCTTCGTCACGGCCACGCCCAGCCCGCGGTTCGCACGCCACAAACGTTGGCCGCGCTGAACCGCCTGACGGCGCTTGGCTTGGTCGAGGAAGCTGACTGCTTTGCCTTGCGGCAGCATTACCTGTTTCTGCGCCGCATCGAGTCGGTGTTGCGCCGCGCCGAGAACGCGAACGTCTCTCGTCTGCCGGGCGACGAACGCGAACAGATGTTGCTGGCGCGACATCTCGGGTTTGCTGACGTTGCCGATTTCCTCGGCGCTTATCGGCTTGCTACTCGTACTGTGCGTAGCATTTACAACCGTCTGATGGAGTGACCACCTATGAACAGTAGAAGTCACCTCATCAATTCGTCGAAGCGGCGGGCTGGGACAGCCCGCCCTACCAACAACCTCGGTAGGGCACGGTGTCCCCACCGCGCCGCAGGGAGTGCCGCGGCTACAGTGTTGATGCTAGCGTGCTCGTTGTTTGCCGCGGAGACACACCAACCTTATGGGCCGGTGCCGACGCCGCGGCAACTCGCATGGCAACAGATGGAGTTCATCGGCTTTCTCCATTTCACCGTCAACACGTTCACCGACAAGGAATGGGGCTACGGCGACGAGTCGCCCGATGTTTTCAACCCGACGGCGTTCGACGCCAACCAGATTGTCCGCACGGCGAAGGACGCCGGGATGAAACAGTTGATCCTCACTTGCAAACACCACGACGGCTTTTGCCTCTGGCCATCGAAGTTCACCGAGCATTCCGTCAAGAACTCGACTTGGAAGAACGGCAAGGGCGATGTCGTCCGCGACATCTCCGATGCCTGCCGCCGGCACGGATTGAAGTTCGGCGTTTATCTTTCGCCGTGGGACCGCAATCACAAGGACTACGCCAAGCCGGCCTACATCACCTACTTCCGCAACCAGCTCCGCGAGCTGCTCACCAAATACGGCCCGATTCACGAAGTCTGGTTCGACGGCGCCAACGGCGGCGACGGCTACTACGGCGGCGCCCGCGAGAAACGCAAGATTGACAACCGCACCTACTACGACTGGCCGAACACGATCAAAATCGTCCGCGAACTCCAGCCCGACGCTTGCATCTTCAGCGACGCCGGCCCCGACGTGCGTTGGGTCGGCAATGAGCGCGGCATCGCCGGTGAAACCTGTTGGGCGACGTTGAACCGCGACAACTTCTCACCTGGCAACGCCGACCGGAAAAGCCTGAACCAAGGCGACCGTCCCGGCACGCACTGGGTACCGGCGGAATGCGATGTCTCGATTCGTCCCGGCTGGTTCTACCACGCGAGTCAGGACGACAAAGTCCGTTCGCCGGAGAACCTGCTCGATCTTTACTTCGCGTCGGTCGGACGCGGCGCGGTGTTTCTTCTGAACCTTCCGCCGGACCGTCGCGGGCTGATTCACGAGAACGACGTGAAATCGCTGCAAGGTTTCCGCAAGCTGATGGATGAGACTTTCGGGACGCCGGTAGGGGCGACGCATGCGTCGCCCCTACAAGATCTGATTCTCGACCCCGGCAAGCCGGTCACGTTCAACGTCGTGCGGCTCCGCGAGGACTTGACGCTCGGCCAGCGAGTTGAGGCGTTCGCGCTCGACCAGTGGAAGGACGGCCAGTGGGTCGAATTCGCCAACGGCACGAGCGTCGGTCAATGCCGGTTGACGCGCGGCGCGAAGGTGACGACGAACAAGGTTCGTCTCCGCATCACGCAATCGGCAGCCAGCCCGGCGATTTCGGAGTTCAGCCTGTTCCTCTGCCCGGTCGAACCGCTGCCGCCGGCAAAGCCGGAGACGAAGAAGAAGTAGCAGATCGGATGCAATTGGAAGTGGTGGCCAGCGGTCGCTCGTAGGGGCGCACTGCGTGCGCCCCCCGTTGGTCGGCACGTCACGGCAGGGCGCACGCAGTGCGCCCCTACATGGTCTGACCAAAACTTTCAATTGTGCCCCATGAAATCTGCGCTCTTTACGGTGGGTGCCGAACGTGGTAATGTCTGCTCGTCATGATTGTTCCACTCAATAAGGTGCAACTACGGCAGGATGAAGACGGCGTTTGGATTGCCAAGTCCACGCTGTTGCCGGGCTGTCACGCGCACGGACGCGACCGCGGCGAAGCTCTGCTTCGGTTTGAGCAAGCCGCCAAAGCCCACTTGGAAGCGCTGCTCGAAACCGGCCGACCGATCCCGCCTGCCTTTCGTGACAAGTTCGTCCTCGCGGCCTGAGCCATGGGGAAATACCCCTCTTATAACTGCCGTCAATTAGAGCGGCGGTTGCGCGAAATTGGATGCGAACTTCTCCGCACGACGGGCAGTCACCATCACTACTCGAATCCCTTTCGACCAGATCGCCTCATCACGTTCTCGTGGCATCCGGGCGATGTGCCGCGTGGCATTATCGCGGACATCGTCGAAGACCTTGGCATTACCCGCGACGAGTTCTACTTGAAGAAATTCTGACGGACGTCATCACCGACGGCTCACGCATAGTGCACTGCGCAAGCGGCAGCCAGCCCGGCGATTTCGGAATTCAGCCTATTCCTCTGCCCGGTCGAACCGCTACCGCCGTCAAAGCCGGAAGCGAAGAAGAAGCGCTAGCAGAGTTCCGTGTTCCGGTTTTGTTCCGGTTCAGTGGATATTCCTCTCCCGTATCAATTCATTGAGCTCTTCTGGTGTTGTATAGCTTGAGCCAAGGTAGTTACTCAAGTTGGGGAGGTTGGGATGCTGGCGGAAGAGTTCCGGCCAAACGACTCCCTTGGGCCCCTTGGGCAGCACGTCGCTCCTAAAAGAAAAACCTGGTAAAAGGCGATCCCCCATTGCAGCCAGCAATATCGGAATGCCGTCGATGGTATATGCATACCACACAGTCGTGAATTTCTCCTTATCGCTTGGCCTCGTTCCTGAAAGGGTGATTCGATTACCTTCGACAATGTATGTTCCGGTCGCTTTATCCCCGAACGGTGGCCCGACGTCGCTCCAGCTATCATTGGTGAATGTACCATTCTTCAGAGTGAGGACACTACCGGAGAGGTCGGGAGCGCCGGTAGTGTAGGTGCCTTCAAAGATCGTGGCTCGCTTTCGTGTAAATCTCAGGCCCTTGACCGTAACAGCGTTTGTTTCCGTCATGGACTGGAAGACGTGGGATAGGCGATAAGGGCTGTTTGTCTTCTGAAAAACAAGGAGTGTTTTCTCGCCTTCGATCGTCCAATACGACCATCGACAAGCAACTGCCTCTTTATCTCCGAGGATTACTGTGACGTATCCGTTTGTGCCGAAGAGATATTCTTCTACTGTCCGATCAGAGACGAGCTTGTAAAAATAGCCTCCGAACATTTCGGGCTTGAGTTTGAGGTAGTCACTTTCAGTGGCGAGGGCAACCCCGGCAAATACAAACAAAAGCCATATCGAGGAGAGTTTCATATCCAATCCTACATGGCGGCATCCTGCTCTCGCGGCTGGACGTTGACAAGGCGAAAGAGGACGCGATGCTCCGGATTTGTTCCGGGCAATCTTAGGTTGTCCGGGCAAGAGCGTCTTTTGGTGAGGTTACTCGATGATGATGTCTTTGACGGTCTTGCCGGCGGGTATCATCGGGAGCACGTGCTCGGTGAAGGGAACGATGACGTCGAGGACGTAGGGTTCCTTCGAGGCGAGCATGCGTTTCATGGCCGCTTCAAGCTCAGTCTTGCGGACAACGCGTTCGCCGGGGACATTGTAGCCTTTGGCGATCTGGGCGAAATCGGGATAGATGTTGTGCGGGTTGCGCGGGTCGCCAAGGTAGGTGTTGCCGCGGACGCCTTTGTAGAACCGGTCTTCCCATTGGACCACCATGCCGAGGTGCTGGTTGTTGAGAATCACCGTCTTGGTGGCGATGCGCTCGATGTGGGCCGTCGCCAGTTCCTGGATGTTCATCTGGAAGGAGCCGTCGCCGTCAATGCCGATGACTTGTTTGTTGGGGAAGGCGACTTTGGCGCCGAGCGCGGCGGGGAAGCCGAAGCCCATGGCGCCGAGGCCGCCGGAGGTGATGAGCGTGCGCGGTTGGGTGAAGAGGTAATACTGCGCGGTCCACATCTGGTGTTGGCCGACGCCGGTGGTGATGATGGCGTTGCCGCGGGTGAGGCGGTCGAGCAACTCGATGGCGTACTGCGGCATGATGATTTCGCCGGTGTCGCCGCCGAGGAGGTCGCGGACGTATTGGGAGCGGAGAACTTCGTCGGTGACCTGGTAGCGGAGCGGATATTGTTTTTTCCACTCGGCGATCTTGGCGTGCCACGCAGCGTGTTTGCCGGGTTTGACGGTCTTGAGGATTTGTTGGAGGGCGTATTTGATGTCGCTCTGGATGGGCAGGTGCGCCGGTTTGTTCTTGTTCAGTTCGCTGGCGTCAATGTCAATGTGGACAATGGTGGCGTGTTTGGCGAACTCGCGGACGTTGCCCGTGACGCGGTCGTCGAAGCGGACGCCGAAGGCGAGGAGGAGGTCGCATTGGTCGGCCGCCATGTTGGCGTACACAGTGCCGTGCATGCCGAGCCAGTGGAGGGCGAGGGGATGGTCCTGCGGGAACGCGCCCATGCCCATGAGCGTGGTGGTGACGGGAATCTGGTTCTTGATGGCAAGCTCGCGCAGCTCTTCGCTGGCGCCGGAACTGATGATGCCGCCTCCGCAGTAGATGACGGGGCGATCGCTCTTTTCGATGAGCGCGGCGATGCGCTGGGCATCGGCGTCGCTGATGTGTTGGACAGGCTGGTAGCCGCGAAGGTGGACTTCCTCCGGGAATACAGCCTCACAGGAGGCTTGTTGAACGTCCTTGGGAATATCAATGACGACGGGACCCGGGCGGCCAGTGCTGGCGATGTGGAACGCTTCCTTGAAGATGCGAGGAAGGTCCTCGACGTTCATGACGAGGTAACTGTGCTTGACCATCGGCAGGCTCATGCCGAAGACGTCAATTTCCTGAAAGGCGCTCTTGCCGATCACGGGACGCGTGACTTGGCCAGTGATGGCGATGATCGGAATGGAATCCATGTAGGCGTCCGCAAGACCGCTGACGAGGTTGGTGGCGCCGGGGCCGCTGGTGGTCATGCAGACGCCGCATTTGCCGGAGGCGCGGGCATAACCGCTGGCGGCAAAGATGCCACCCTGTTCGTGGCGGGGGAGGACGACGCGGATCTTCTTGGAGCGCGCCAACGACTGGTGCAGTTCGAGGCTGGCGCCGCCGGGATACGCGAACACCACCTCGACGCCTTCGCGTTCGAGGCTTTTGATGACGATGTCGGCGCCGCGCATGAGTGGCTGCGTCTGTTCAGTTGTCGGTTTGGTCATGGATTCGTCCTTTACTGCAAAACAATGGTGCCGTCGGAGGGAATCGAACCCACACGGTGTTTAAGCACCACTGGATTTTGAGTCCAGCGCGTCTGCCAGTTCCGCCACGACGGCCCGTCGTAATGCGGCGCACAATATAAGCATTCGAGTCGTCCGCGCAATGTAATTCTGGCTGGAACTGGTTATAAAGCTGTCGAACCCAAAGATCAAAACTGACTCTGCACCTTCACTGGCGTGCCTGATCGGATGGACTCCCAGCACGCGGCAAACGCAGCGATTGTTTTCACGCCCTCCCAAGCGTCAATAGCGGGGCGGCGGTCGTTTACGATGGCATCCTCGACCTCCCCCATGAACGAGACGAGCGAGTCCCTCGGATGGCAAACGCCACCGTAGAGAAAATTCTGTGGCACAGTGAGTCGCCAAGGCGTGATGTCGAAGAGCGCGTCACCGGGTTGATGCACATACCACGCCTCGCCGACGAGCACTTTGAGATGCTTCGCATCCGCGAGGCGGGCGGCTTGGATGGCCTCATCGAGACTGGTTGTGAATGGCTTGGTGACGACTATGTGTTTGCCGGCCTCCAGCGCCTCGATAGACTGCCGTCCGTGCAAATGGTCGGGGGTGAAAAGAGCGACGACGTGGATATCGCTACGTTTGAGCAGGTCGTGGTAATCCGTGGTAATGAACTCGACGCCTGTCTTTTTTTGCGCCCGTTCGAGCTTCTCCGGTGTGCTCGCGCATAGACCGCGCACCTCGAAGCACGAGTTTAGATCCGCATTGAGCGCGTAAAGGTCGAGCCCCATTCCAATCCCACAACCCTAATTCCGATGTCTTTCTTCAGGGCGATGAGTTTCGGCAGCAGTGTAGACGAACGGTATCGCAGCACAAGCGCGATTCACGCGGCAACTTCGTCAACCAATGAGCGCGCATTTTCATAGAATAGCGCAGCGATTGCCGAACGTGAGAGTGTTGCGGCGGCTTGCTTGATAGCGCGCAATTCCTCGTTGAGGAACGAGGTGAATCGAAGTTTCTTTTTCTCGTCGCAGAGCGAAAGCACCCACGGGCGCGGGGTGACGTATGTGTATTGGTGATTAATCTCGACAGCCTTGCCCTGCGCGAGCGCGATGGGGATGTCCGAGCCGAAGAACACCTTGTTGATGGGAATTTGGCGGAACAGATAAGCCAGCACCTCCCAGTGTTGATTCATCGCGATGTCGAAGTAGAGGTTGGGTAGCTCGCGCAGGTTGTCGAGCAATCCCGTAACGCCGCGCAGATAGTAGGCGCGACCGATGTGCGCGAGAATAATCTTCGCGCCGGGCCAGCGGACGCAAAGTTCGCGCAACTGCCGGCGGTTGAGCGGGTCTTCCAAGCGCTTGAGGCGCGGAATGTGAAGCGTGACAAGTAAGCGACGTTCGTGCGCGATGGCCATCGCCCAGTCCGGCAGCATCTCAGGGATTTCGGCATTCGGAATGTCGTTGGGACGTGCGTAATCGGGATACGGTTTGAAACCGAGGAAACCATAGCGGTCAATGTCGGCGTTGACTGAGGCCGCATTGTCACGGTGCGGATCAATCAGCCGCAGTGGGAAAAATTTTCGGAAGTCGGCGTTGCCGCCAACGTAGGTGTTGTTGCGCTCGTGATTCAATTTCGGGTCCGGAAAACCAAAACAAAGTGCCTCGACCTGCCGTTTCGGAAGAGCGAATTCCAAGTCCGCAGCCAGTTCATCGTAGGTGTAGGAAGTGATGGGTACGCCACCACACGAGAACGGCGTTTTTCGGGGAAAAACGTCCGGAGGCGAAACGTGAACGTGCATGTCAAAGATTTTCGCCGGAACAAAGTCGTCCAGTTCTTCACGGAAGATCCGCTGGTTGTAATCACGTTCGGCAGGAGTATTCCAAGCGTTCATGGTCACGAAATGTTGCAGTGTTCAATTTCAACAAAGGCGGCGAAGGCAGCGAGTGTCTCGGTGTGTTCGCCGCACATCAGGGCGCAGTGGTGCGTGCCGCCGAGATGCGAGAACTCTTCAAGGAAGCGCGGTACCGGCATCGCAGGACGAATCCAGCCACGCACCCAGCGGTCCAGATCGGGATGCGTGCCGTCAGGCAACACTTCGACCGGCACGGTAATCAAACGGAAGCTGTCCTTTGGACCGGGCGCGAGGTTCACGAGCGTGGCAGGTCCCGGTTTTGGCGTGCAGGCGAGCGTTGCCGGGTTGAGCGCGGGAGTGAACGGATATTGTTTCTCGTAAAGCAGCGGTTGCGCCGCGGCGATGGCGGGATTGATCTCGCCCATGTGCGAGAGGAACAACGATTGCCCAGCCCAGTCAGGACAAAACATCTCGGTAAACGTCGTCGCCCCGAATCCCTGCAACAGCGCGCCGACGAGCGCAGCGGCGAGCGCGTCGCCTTCACCGGCGTAACCGATGCCGCGCGCCATCGCCTTGCAACATTCGAGGAACGGCACCGAGTTCACCGGGCCGGTGGATTCCTTGAACGCGAGGAAATTCAAACTGAACGCGCCGAAGCCGCCTCGCTCCAGAAACCGGCGCAAGCCAAGTCCAACACGAACGGAGCGCGCGTGAACCGACTCGTCGCATTCCACTCGGAATTGTTTCCGGTCGGCGGCGACCTCGACGGCAACAGCGTCGGTGCTGACGGAATCGGCTAACGCGCCGGGTTCGATGTTTGCGACCGTGATACCGAGGACCTTCTGGAGCACATCATCGGACACCGCGAAGTCGCCCATGCCCGGAAACGTTCCGCCGATGCGAAGCACGCGCATCGAGCGCAAACACTGCGCCGCTCGTGCAGCCCGAACCGCAGCAAGACATCGCTCGATCACGGTTGCGTCGTCGAGATGACCGGCAATGACGCGATATGGCTTGCCCAACCGTCGCAGCACCGACGCCAAATCCTGCAAGCCGTGGATGCCGTGGTTCTCCAAAAGGCGCATCGGATCCACGTGGCCGCCGAAATCGCGGTCCGGCGTTGTGTCGAGCATGATGATCGGCAGTCGGGACTGCGCGAGCACCTCGGCCGATTCGAGCGACGGCGAGTAGGCGAGGTGCAGCGTGACGATGGCATCAACGGCCTCCGACTCGAACCGCTCCACGGCGCTGGCAAAATCCGGGCGCGTCCGCGCGATGGGCGCGACGGCCACATCCAGCCCGCTGCGGACAAGGCGTTCTTGGACATGCTGGACGAACGGTGCGAGTTGAGCCGCGAGGTTCGGCAGAACCTCGTCGTAGAATTTCAGATACAGTGGCAGCAGTCCGACTTTGGGTGTTTTCATTTTGTGAATGTGAATGGTTTACCAGCCCTCACATGACCATACAGGCGGTCGAAGGTTTCCAAGTAGAGGTCGCGAGCATCGGCCAACGCTTTCCGGTCAAGGCGAGCGTCGCCGTGGACCGGCACGATGGGCGCGCGCGCGATTTGCGGATCGAAAGCGTAGAGGCAACCGCGAGCGCCCATCAATCCGGTTTCGGTCACGCAATGGATCGGCATCGGGGCGAACAACACCGCAAACAGCGAGCGGATGTACACACTCTTGGCGGCACCGCCACACAGCACGAGGCTGTCAACCGCGTCAGACTTAACTACGAAGTCGAGGACGCGGGCAAACTCAAAAGCCATTGAGACGGCGATAGCGCGGAACAGGTCAGCGCTCGTGGTGGCCGGGCCGATACCGAAGAAGGCGGCGCTTCCGGTCTGCGCGGGACGCAGCGCGTTGGGGCGGTTGAGCCACGGCAACGCGACAAGGCCCGGCGGCGGCAGCGGTTGTCTGGCGCAAAACGCGTCGGCGCGGGCAATCGCGGTTGGCAGGTCGGCGTGGACGAAAGTCGAGTGCGCCCAGTCCCGTGTGACGTTGCCGGTCAGTAACGGCATGATGACTTGCATCCCGTTTCCCGTCGGCGAGGCGATGCACAATTGGAACGGCGAGCCGCCGCGAAATGTGGACGGGACAACGAAGTTGCCGACCCACGCAGTGCCCAGCGAACATTCGAGCGGCTTGCGGGAAGCGTGGAGCACGGACAAATAACCGGCCTCGTGATCGTTGTAAGGCCCGGCGACCGGGATGCCGGCAGGCAGACGCAGCCAAGCAGCCGCCTGTTGCGTGAGCGGGTGTGTCTCGTGGTCACGGCGCAGCGGCGCGTAGAAGTCTTCCGGTAAATTGAGTTCAATCAACGGACGCGTGGTGAGCCGGTTGTGCCGGGCATCATAACAGCCGGATTGCAGCGCGTGACAGGCGTCCTGCCGCCATTGTCCTGTGAGCGCAAAATAGACGTGCTCGCCTGCGCCGATGCAGAGCGGGTTGTTCTTGAAAAGCCGCGGCCACTTGTCGCGCATCCACTGGGCGCGGGCGAGGCCCATGCCCGGTTCGTCGCGAAACGAAAACGCGCGCCACCAGCGCGGTGGGAACTTCGCGGCGATCTTGTGGAAGTGACCAAAAGCGCGCGTGTCGTTCCAGAGTATCATCGGCGTCGTTGTCGCGCCGGTGTCGCGGTTGACGAGAATGGTGCTGCCGCCCTGCGTGGCGAGACCAATACCGCGCGCGTTGTTCCAACGGTCGCCGACCTGACGCCGCAGCGAACCGGCGGCGGCGTGCAGTGCTCGGAGCAGCGCGGCGGGGTCTTGCTCGCGCTTGCCGGTTTTGTCCACGTCGAGTCTGAGCCGTTGTTCCGTCTGCGCGAGTAACCGGCCGCGCCGCGCGTCGAACGCGGCGGTCTTCAACGAAGTCGTGCCGATGTCTATGCCAAGATACATGTCAGTCAGGATCAATCTTCACGACGGTTGCGGTGCGGTGTGATTCGAGCGCGGCGGTCAGAATCTTGTGTTGCAGATACGTCTCCTGCGGGGTAACACAGCCGGCGAATTTACCGGGCGTCTTCCCGTGGACAAGTTCGGTGACGAACGCTGCCCACATCTGGAGGATGACATCGGAGAAGCCGGATTCAAAAATGCTGGCGCCGATCGTCGGGTAAGTCATTTCGCTGCCCATGTCGAGGTGTTGCCACGGTTGTTCGCCGCCGGTGAAGTCGAGCACCTGAAGGGTGTTGGCCTGCTTCGTGGAGAAACAAGCGGAGCGACGGGTGCCGAGCACCTCGAAGTTCCAGGAGTTCTTTTCGCCGGGAGCGATGCGTTGTGTCTTGATGGTGAGCGGAAAACCTGCGGCGGTCTCACACAGCAACGTGGCGTTGTCCCACGTTTCGCAGGGAACGAGTTTGCCATCGCGGCCGGGGCGATGAGTGTAGGCGCGTGTCAGAATCGCGCGCACGTTGCGCGGCACCCAACCGGCGCGAAGCGGCATGTGCAACGGATGCATGCCGAGATCGCCGAGACAACCGTATTCGCCGTTGGCGGCGATGGTGCGTTTCCAGTTCATTGGCTTGTTGGGGTTGAGGTCGCTGGAGTGCTGGAGGCTGGCGTTGACTTCGAGAATCGTGCCGAACTCGTCATGCTCGATCATCTGGCCGATGCGTTGCATCGCGGGAAAGAACGGAAACTCGGACGCGCATCGCGCGAAACATTCCGGATGTTTTACGAGCGTGGCGAGAATCGCGCGGTTGGCGGCGAGGTCAATACCGAACGGCTTCTCGCCCATCAGATGTTTGCCGGCGGCGATGGCGTCGCAATACAACTCCGCGTGCAGGTTGTGAGGCACGGCGATATAGACGGCGTCCACGTCCGGGTTGGCGAGGAGTTCACGATAATCGCTGGTCGCCTGTTTGACGCTGGCGAAGTTCTCCGTGAACCAGCGCATGGGGCCAGGGCTTCTGTTGCAGACGGCGACGATTTCCGGGCGCGCGTCCATTTGCGGCAGATGACACCAGCGCGCAGCGGCGGAGCCGAACTCGCGTCCCATCAATCCACAGCCGATGATTCCGAAGCGAATGGTTTTCATAGTTTTGTCCCAGTGTCGAATGGATTGGGCGCGCATGGCAAGCCGAGAGCTTGGGCAACGGCCTGATGAACCAGTTTGCCTTGGTAGGTGTTCAGGCCGAGCCGCAAATCCGGCATCAGTTCGAGCGCGTGAGCAGCGCCGAGGCTGGCGAGCTTGGCGGCGTACGGCAACGTGGCGTTGGTGAGCGCCTGCGTGGCGGTGCGGGCGTAGGCCCCGGGCATATTGGTGACGCAGTAGTGAATCACGTCCTGCTCGATGAAGACCGGATCGTCGTGCGTGGTCGGGTGCGAGGTTTCAGCGCAACCGCCTTGGTCAATCGCGATGTCCACAAACACGGAACCGGGTTTCATCTCGGCGAGCATCTCGCGACGGATCAACTTCGGCGCGGCGGCACCGGGAACGAGCACCGCACCGATCAAGAGATCCACCGCGCCGAGGCGCTCGATGAGATTCTGTTCATTGGAGTAGAGCGTGTGCGCCGAGTGGAACGTGATGTCCAGAAAACGCATCCGTTCAAGGTCCACGTCGAGAATGGTGACATCGGCGCCGAGACCGACTGCCACGCGGCCCGCGTTGATGCCGGAGGTGCCGCCGCCAAGCACCAGCACGTTGCCGGGCAGGACGCCGGGCACGCCGCCCAACAAGACGCCTTTCCCGCCTTGTGCATTGCTGAGGTAGTAGGAGCCGATCATGGCGCTCATGCGCCCGGCGATCTCGCTCATCGGCTCCAGCAACGGCAGGCGGCGGCCGATCTCGACCGTCTCGTAGGCGATGCCGCACGTCCGGCTTTTCAGCAGTTGCTTAGTAAGCGCCGGTGCCGCCGCCAAGTGCAGATAGGTGAACAGCACGAGGTCCGGACGCAAATAGCGATACTCGCTCTCTTGCGGCTCCTTGACCTTCATGACCAACTCGGCCGCCCACGCATCCTCGGCGCGAGGCACAACGTGAGCGCCAGCGTCGCGATACTGCTTGTCAAAAAAACCGGAACCGACACCCGCGCTCTGCTCGACGAACACCTCATGGCCTTGGCGCACCAACATTCGCGCGCCGCCGGGTGTGCAGGAGACCCGGTTCTCTTTGATTTTGATTTCTTTCGGGACTCCAATTTTCATGGTTGCACCTTTCCGTTTGCTTGAATTGCCGTCTCAAACTGCGCGAGGATGAAATCCACGACAGTGGACGTCGCAATCAGCGGAATCTTCGTGAGCACGGCCGGCGGACAATCCTTCTTGTAGGTCTGCGTGCTGATGTCGAGGCCGCGCTCGTTGAGGCAGTGCGCGAACGCTTTCGCGACATCCAGTTCCTTGAAGTAAAGCGTGGTCATGTGACGTTTGCCTTCAACAACGGCGATTTTGTCCGGATGCGCGGCGGCAAACTCGCGTGTTCGCTCCTCGTAGTAGTCGCCCACCGCGCGGGTGGCCGCAGCGTTCGCGCGCGCCCAACGCATGGTGATCAGGTAAGCAAGCGAGGCCAGTTCCTCCTGGCCGTTGGTGACGAGCGCGCCAAACTGCGGCATGACATCCATCGCGGCGCTGAACAGCAGGCGCGACGCCGGATACTCGCCGCCGGGAAAACCTTTGCCGATGGCCACGAACGACGGCGTCAGACCCCATTCCCTGAACATGAAGAGATCGTGGTGCCACAAGCAGGATTGGATTTCGTCCGCCACTGTTGGCACGTCGTGTTGGCGACAGAGAGCGTAGGCGCGTTGGAGGAATTCGCGCGTCAACAGCCGGCCACCGTAGTTCATCATCACAATCTCGTGGAAAAAACCAGCGATCTTGTGTCCGTTGCGCTCCCATTTCGCGAAGGCGGCTTCGAGGTCCGCGATGCTGTTGGGTCGGATCGGGCAGACACGATACAACCCGGCCTTCTCGATCCCTTCGTAAAACTCCGGCCACATGCCGCGCACGGTCTGAATCAAAATCGTCGTGCCGTGATAGTTGGCTTGGAAACCGCCATCGTCGTTGCCCATCACGAGGATGACCGGTGTTCGCCCGTGGTATTTCGGTTCAGGAAAACCCGGTTCCATGCGATAGAAGCGGGCGAGAATCATCTTGAGCGCCGCCTCGGCGGCGAGGCTACCGGTTTCGAGATTCAACACGCGGTTGCAGACATACGGATTGCGGCTGGCGAGGACTTCCGCCACGTTCGCCGTGGGGCCATTAGCCGCGCGGACGAGTTCTTCTTCGAGCAGGCGCGTGATCTGGCCGCGGGTGTTGTTGTGTGTTGCGTTCGGGATGCCCAGTCGCCGCGCATGCTCCAGCAGTGCGTAGCCGGGGAAACCGTGTCCGAGCGGGGCGTGGTAATGCTCGCTCTTGGAAATCAAATACAGCCGTCCGTCTTCGCCGACTCGGAAGAGACCCAGACCGCTCAGCGGCGCCATGCCGAGTTTGGTGGCGGAGTCGAACATCTTCGTCGAGGCGCCGCGAATCGGCGCGCCGTCTTGCAGCTTGGCCACGCGTTTGCCGACTTGTTTCAGCAGCGCGTGTTGCCGCGCCATGAACTTCGCCGGCAGAAAATCAACCGGTTTACGGGCGAGCACAGTCAGTTTGGCAACGTCTTCGCCGGTCAGCGCGGCACGGGCGCGACAGGAAGCTTCGATCTGTTGGCGACCAATCAGGTCGGCGAGTGAGGCTTTGACGGAACTAAAGTTTGGCATAGTCATATCTCAAAGTCCTTTGGCTGGTCCGAAAAACTGAAAGTAAAACAGGTACGCATACAGCGCGACGACGATGCCGGCGAAAATCGCCCACCACAAGAACAGGCTGCGCCAGCCACCATACGTCAAGCGTTCTTCTGCCGGCAATGCCGTCATTTGCGGCGACCAGATGATGCCTGCGAGTTTCTCCGGCGCCGGCGCGCGCGTGAAGAGCGACACGATCACCATCGCCGCCATGCAGGCAAGCCAAACGACAAAGGTGCGGTTCAGCCAGTTGTCGAACGGGCGCAGCACAGCCACGTGTTTGAACAGCACATGCTCCACAAACGCGGTGAATGGAAACCCGAACCACAACACAAACGTCGCCGCCGCCGCCGTGGCGCGTTTCCACATCACGCCGACAAGAAACAACGCGGCAATCGGCGCCGCCACCCACGCGCCGATGTTCTGAATCGCGAGGAAGACGCCCATCTGCCGCTTTGTGAACCAAATTGCCAGCAGCGTCGCTGTGAGCAGAATCAAAAACGCGCTCCATCTGCCGACCGCGACCATGTGGGCATCGCTTTTGTTCCTGCCGAGGAATGGACGATACAAATCCATCGTGAACACCGTGCTGCAGGAGTTTAGCACAGAACTGATGTGCGAGAGCATTCCACTGGCGAGCGCCGCCATCACGATGCCACTCAACCCGATGGGCAACAGTTCGCGCACGAGTTTCGGAAACGCCAGGTCCTTGTCCGCAAGGCCGGGATACAACCGAAATGCGATGATGCCGGGGATCACGACCAGCAGCGGCAGAAGGATTTTCATGAAACCGGCAAACACCACGCCCATCCGCGCATCCCATTCGCTGCGCGCGCCGAGACAGCGTTGGACGATGAACTGGTTCGTGCAGTTGTACCAGATGCCGACCGAGAGGAACAAAGTCCACACACCCAGCCACGGGTATTCCGGATCGGTGATGGGATAGGTGATCTTGAACTTTTCCGGGGCGGCGTGCATGAGCGCGCCC
This sequence comes from uncultured Verrucomicrobiota bacterium, assembly GCA_964574605.1. Taxonomy (GTDB): domain Bacteria; phylum Verrucomicrobiota; class Verrucomicrobiia; order Palsa-1439; family Palsa-1439; genus CAIKAP01. The sequence goes on along the minus strand of CAZNOK010000035.1, from coordinate 3,430 downwards.
AGACCGCCAACCTTGCCCAAGCCGATGAGCGCCACCATCAGGCCGCCGAGCATCATCACGACAAACTGGAGGAAGTCCGTCCAGGCGACTGACCGTAATCCGCCATAGACAGTGTAACTTCCGGCCAGCAACGCCAGCGCCACGATGGTGACGGTCTCATTGAGATCGAACATCCCGCGCATCGCCTTGGCGCCCGCCAGCATCACGACCGCCATTTGCGCCACGATCCAAAGCACAAGGCAGCAGACGGCGAAGAAATACCGGCAGTGAGAATTGTACCTGCGCTCCAGAAACTCCGGCATCGTGTAGAGACCGCCCCGAATGTAAAAGGGAAGGAAGATCCAGATAAGCGCGGAGAACGTCACGACGTTGCCCCATTCCCATTGCGCCACGACGAAGCCGACCGCGTAGGCGATGCCGACCATGCCGATGAAATGTTCCGTGCTGATGTTGGCGGCGATGATCGAGCCGCCGATGGCATACCAAGGCAGTTCTTCACCGGCGAGAAAGTAGTCTTTCGCGTCCGCCATTTTCCGCCGGCCAACCCAGATGCCCAGCGCGACGGTAAACGCCATGTAGAGACCGAAGAGGATGAAGTTCAGCGTGTTCATGGGCGCTCTTGCTGCAACGAACAATCATCGTACGTCACATGGCCTTCCTGATACGGGCAGCGGATGACGGTGTCGAGGATAAAACGGACGTGCGTGGTCGCAGCGCCCGTTCTGAAGCGAGAGGTCAACTGCTGAAACGCGCCGGCTTTCTTGACTTCGATCTTGGCGTGCTTGTGGATGATCTTCCCGTTGCTATCGAGTTCCCAAATGACGAGGCCGGCAGAATCGTTCTTGTTTTGGCCGAAACCTTTGCCGTGTAGATCGCAGGCGCGCACCCAGACCGACGCGGTGTGCGGCGTGTTGGGCGTGACTTCGACATCCTGCGAAATCATTGTGTGACCGTTGCCGTCGCTGTGGGTGCGAATGGCGCCCTTGCCGCTGTGAAATTCCGGCAGGCCCCATTGCGGATGTTTGATGTAGTCGGCTTCCTGCCAGATGTAGCTGCGTGTCGTGGTGGCAAACTCGTACGTCCAATCGCCGGCAGCGACCTTGATGAGACGCGATTGAGCCATGCCGCCGACTGTCTCTTCGAAGCCGGAATTCAGCAACAGATTGGCGTACGATGGCAGCGCGGGCGCCGATATGGGCGTTGCGCCTTTGCCGCCATCGCCGGGGCCGACTTCCAACGCTTGGACAAAGGCCTCTTTGCCACCAGTCGTTGCGCGCACGTTCTTGAAGCGCACCTCGATGACTCCGTTGCGGGGCGCGATGTTGTTGAAGACGAGATCCACCGCGCGGTTCAGTCCGCCGGCGGTGGCAAGCACGTCGAAACGCTCAACCACGCGCTCACCGTTGATGCGAATGTCGAAGTTGCTCTGCTGAATGGCAGCGAACTTCAGTCGCACATGATACTTGCCGGGAGCGACTGTGAGGTTCACCCAGAATTCGTGTCCGTGAACGCCGTAGCGATAGAGTTCAGGGTCTGAGGTGTTGCTGATTGCATTGGTGCTTTGTGTGTGCCACCACGAAGTGACCACCGAGTCCGCGCCGGGGGCAGTACGGGTCACGACCTCGGTGGCAGGCCGCCAACTGTGTCCTTGCGAATCGCGATAGTCATTCCTGCTTGTGTAGCCAAAGATCATCCGCTGCGTTTCCACTGGCCCGGTGCCGGTGGGATAACCGTGCGTCTTCATTTCATTCGAGAACTGCACGGCCTCCACGCTGACACGGTTGCCTTTCGAATAGGGGTTGTGTTCGTTGCGCGGCACGACCTTCAGCGTGTGACGACCTTGGGCCAAGCCGTTTCGGTAGTAAAGGACTTGGTGGTCGCGCCGTGTCGGATTCCAGCAATCAATGTGAACCAACTGTTTCTGGCCGTCGAGATAGACATCAGCCAAGCCGCCGTCGGGACCAACGCTCCCAATCACACGGACTTGATTGCCCTCGAACTCCTCCGCAGTCTTGCGTTGTTGTTGGGGGTCATCACCGGTGATAACGATTCTTTTCGCGCCATCGTGTCGGACAGTGACGATGGCGTCGCCGTTTGGCAACCGTTTCACCGTGCAGCCGTTCTTCAACCTGCGGCCATCGGCTGTCACCTGCTTCGGGACAAACGCAAGGCGCAACACTTCGGTTGTGCCAGCCGGCGCGTCAAAGGTCGTGTATTCGATCCGTCCTTTGCCGTAGATCACTGAGTTCACCACCGCCGTCGAGCGGACAATGTGGTTCTCCCGGCTGGCACCGAGTTCCTCCGGCAACCAGCCGATGCCGGCAAGCACAAACCGCAGCGGCAACGGGTGCGCGATATTGAACCAGTGGCCGTTGACGATGGTCTCGCCGTCTATGTTGTCCTCGGAGACACCTGTCTCGTGGATGTCGTAGGTTTGCAGTACCAATTGGCGATAGGCCAGTTCGCGCATCCAAACGTCGCCTGATTCTGCGGCGTATTGCGCGAACGTGGCCGCGTGAATCATCGGGCTGTACCAGAGCGAGCGTTTGCAGCAACCCGACGATTCCGGATACGCCCACGCGCCGCTGTAAACGTCGCCGTTGGACAGCGGGCTGACGCTGGTGTGGTTGAGGAACAACGTGAGAATGTTCCGCGCATCGTGGCGCCAGTTGGGAAACTCAGCCCTGTGATCCATGAGGTATCGCGCCGCCTCGGAAGTGATGAGGCACGACTGTACCGGGTCTTCCCAATCCCAGAAGTAACGGCCCCATGTGTCGTTCACGCACCACGCCGGCAGCAGCTTTTCGCGCAAGTATCGTCGGCCTGCGTCACGCGCAGCGACGATGGCGTTGTCCCTGCCGGTGTAGCCCAAGCGGATGACTTCATCGAGGAAGCGCACAATCATCACCACGCCGGCCGTTTGTTTGTTGCCGAGTGGGTTCTGACCCCACTTCGCGTCTTTGGGATTGGGATAGCGTGGCCACGGGTCGGCGTTGGGATCGCGATTGCATCGCGACGCCAAGACATCAGCCCAATGCTTGGCCATGTCGAGCCAGCGTTTGTTCCCAGCGAGTTGATACGCATGCAGAAGTCCCTCGCCGGTTGAGCCAACGATGTCGAGTTGGATCATCCCGTGCGGATCGGCCTTGCCGTAGGTCTTGCCTTTGGTCGGCACGCTGATGAACAGCCCCGGCCACGGGTGATCGTCCGGCGTCACACAATGATCCAGTAGGTAGTCCGCCATGTAGGTGAGGTGAGCGATGGCCGACGGATCGCCGGTGTAGCGGTAGTAGTCCACAAAACCGTTCAGCACACTCGTGGCGCGTTGGCCGAGGTCGCCGTTGGGCCAGTCGGCCGTCATCAGCGGCGTGATGTCGCCGTTGGTCGAAATCTTCCAGTGGCCGGTGAAGACGTAATGCGGATACGTTGC
>CAZNOK010000034.1:0-31240 GCA_964574605.1 uncultured Verrucomicrobiota bacterium | reverse complement strand
ATAATGCCGCCAAGGAGATCATGATCGAGCCGCAGGAAAATCATCAGGACGATACCAATGCCCAGCTTCACGTCGCCATCACGGCGGCGCAGGACTGGTTGTTGGATCATCAGGCGCCCGATGGGCATTGGTGCGCCGAACTCGAAGGCGACACCATCCTTGAGTCGGAATACCTGATCTATCTGCATTTCATTGACCGGCTCGACCCGACCACGCTCCGCAAAGCCGCCAACTACATCCGCTCGAAGCTCCTCCCCGCTGGCGGCGTGGCGATTTATCCGACTGGCCCGATGGAAATCAGCGCCACGGTCAAAGCCTACCTCGCATTGAAAATGGCGGGCGACGATGTGGACGCGCCGCACATGTCCCGGATGCGCAACCTCATACTCGCTGCCGGCGGCATCACGAAGTGCAACACGTGGACGAAGATCTATCTCGCGATGGTCGGCCTCTACCCGTGGGATGGTTGCCCGGCGATTCCACCGGAGTTAATGCTCTTGCCAAAATGGTTCCCGCTCAGTGTGTATAACATGTCGTCGTGGTCGCGCGCGATGTTCGTGCCGCTCGTCATCATCCGCTCCAAGGAACCGGTCAAACCGCTTCCGGCACACTGTCAGCTCGACGAACTCTGGCTAGGCGGCAAGGACAACGCCGACATCCATTTGCCGTGGGACCAACGCACGTTGACATGGCGCAACATCTTTCTTCGCATTGACACTCTTCTGAAGTTCCTGCACCGCCATCATCCCTTGCCGTTCCTGCGGAAATTCGCCATGCGCCGCGCCGAACGCTGGAACATCGAACACGGCCGCTCCGCGGGCGGTCTCGGCGCCATCTTCCCCGCGATGGCCAACTACGTCCTCTGCCTCCACGCACTCGGCTATGCCAACGACAGCTACCTCGTCGCCCACGGCATCGCCGAAATGGAAAAGCTCCGGGTCGAGGACGAAGACACACTGCACCTCCAACCTTGTTTCTCCCCTGTTTGGGACACCGGCATCTCCGTCAACGCGCTGCACGAATCCGGCCTCGCGCCCGATCATCCGTCGCTCGTAGCCGCCACGCGCTGGTTGCTCGACAAGGAAGTTCGCCGACCGGGTGACTGGCGCGTGAAACATTCCGAGTGCCACCGTTACACCGAGCCGGCGAAACCGATCGGCGCATGGTTCTTCGAATACGACAACGAGTTTTATCCCGACAACGACGACACCATCATGGTCTTGATGGCGCTCAACCGCACGCAGACGCCGTTCGACCGCGAGAAATCCGCCGCCATCCGGCGCGGCATCCGCTGGGTGCTCGGCATGCAAGGCAAGGACGGAGGCTGGGCCAGCTTCGACAAGGACAACAACAAATACATCTTCACCAAGGTGCCGTTTGCCGACCACAACGCGATGATTGATCCGAGCACCGCCGACATCACGGCGCGCACGCTGGAATGCCTCAGCCATTTCGGATTCACCTGCGAAGACGACTGCGTCCAACGCGCCCTCCTCTATATCCGCCGCGATCAGTGTGCCGACGGTTCTTGGATCGGACGTTGGGGTGCCAATTATCTCTACGGCACTTGGCAGACGTTGCGCGGCCTCCACGTCATCGGCGCCAATATGCGCCTGCCGTACGTCCGCCGCGCCGTCGCTTGGCTCAAGAACGTCCAGAACGCCGACGGCGGCTGGGGCGAAACGCTCCGCAGCTACGACGACCCGCACTACAAAGGCATCGGCGAAAGCACGGCCTCGCAGACCGCGTGGGCATTGATGGGACTTCTCTCCGCCGGTGAAGCGCACTCAACGGAAGTCGCCCTTGGCATTGACTACCTGCTCCGCACCCAAAACGATGATGGCACTTGGGATGAACAACTTTTCACCGGCACCGGGTTCCCGAAAGTCTTTTACCTCCGGTACCACTACTACTGTCACTATTGGCCGTTGATGGCGCTCGGCATGTACGCCCGCCAGACCTCCAACAATTTCCCGCCCGTGCCGCGCGAACACGAAAAATCACGCGCGATCCGCCAATTCTACAAACAACCGCGCCTCTACCGCGCCGTTGCCCGCCTGCGGACGCTGGCGCGCCTCGAAGAAGACTGACGCACATGCGTTTCCCACTTGCCCTCTCGGCGAAAATCGCCGGCCACATCTTTCGCAACAAACTCCGGCGCGTTGAGAAGTTCGCGCTCGTCCTCCAGCTCGAACCGCTCCACACCTGCAACCTCTCCTGCACCGGCTGCGGTCGCATCCGCGAGTATTCCACATCGCTCAACGAGATCATGACCCTCGAAGATTGCCTTGCCTCCGCCGCCGAGTGCGATGCCCCGATGGTCTCGATCTGCGGCGGCGAACCGACCATCTACCCGATGCTCGAAGAACTCGTCCACGGCCTCCGCCAGCAAGGCCGTATCGTTTATATCTGCACCAACTCCGCCCGGATGCGACAGAAACTCCGCGACTGGCTTGCCCATTCCTACTCGCCCGCGCTCGAATCGAAACTCGCCGCGCTCACCGCGGAGAATCTCATCACCGACAAGGAAGCCGCCGAAATCCGCAAAGGACGCAAAGACAACCGGCCCGTCATCGAGCCGAGCCAGTGGCTCTACTGGAACGTCCACGTTGACAGCCTCGAACGCACGCACGACCTCATCGTCGAGCGTGAAGGTATTTTCCGCGAGTGCATCGCCGCCATCAAGCTGGCCAAGGCGCTCGGCTTCCAAGTCGCCACCAACACCACCGTCTATAAAGAGACAGACATGAAGGAAGTCGAGCACCTCTTCGATTTTCTCTCCAGCCTCGGCGTGGACGGTTTCACGCTCAGCCCCGGCTACGACTACGACGCCGCCAAGGAGGACATGATCAAGAAGGGCAAAGGCAAACCCGAAGATTTCTTCCTCACACGCAAATGCACCCACGAGAAATTTGTCAACGTCGTCGAGTGGGGCCGCAAGTATCCGCTTCTCGGCACGCCGGCCTACCTCGAATTTCTCGCCGGGAAGCGCGACCTCCACTGCACCGCGTGGGCGATCCCGACCCGCAACGTCCGCGGCTGGAAAGCCCCCTGCTACCTCATCACCGACGGCCATTACAAAACCTACCGCGAGATGTTGGAGAAATCCGACTGGTCGCGCTACGGCATCTTCAACGGTCACGTCCGCGACCCGCGCTGTGAAAACTGCATGACCCACTGCGGCTACGAACCTACGCCATCGCTCGGCTACGACCGTCGCCCCGGCGATCTCTGGAAACTCATCAAATACAACTTCGGCCCGCGCCCCAAACCCGTCACCGACGCCTCGCACGTCAATGCCTACAATGGCGTCACCTCCGGCCACGGCCACCTCACCGGCAGCCGATGAGGACCATCAACCTCGCCGTCTTCTTTCATCCCAAAGCCAAGTCTGTCTCCGACATCAAGACCATCGGATCGCACATTGGCGACGGCATCAAATTCCACGCGTTCCCCACGTCGCGCCCGCACCTGTGGACGCCGTTGCGGCTGTTCACACAGCCCACGGTCACCGTCGAGTTCGACCGCCCGCAGCATTTCAATCTGATTCGCGGCCGGCGACTGCGGCAGTTGCCGCGCGGAAAAATTTTCACCAACGGCAAACTACGCGACGCCGGGTTTCCGGTGCCGCGGTTCGAGGTCATCACGCCGGAAACGATCCTCGACCCGGCAATCTGGGGATCGTATGTGGTCGTGAAGCCGGAAAAGGGCGGACGTGGCGCGTACGTCTGGATCCAGCGGACCGGCCGTGTTCGGCACCGACTGCCGCACGAACTGCCTGAAGACTATCCGGGCCGGCATGAGCCGATGATTGTTCAACAGTTCATCTACACGGGACGCTGGCCGGTCTCGTACCGCGTGCTGACGCTGTTCGGCGAACCGCTGTTGTCAACCCGCCACGAAGGACGCCACAACGTTCCGGCCATCGAAGGCCCCGCCGATTTCCGTCGCGCCGGCGGCGGCATCCCCATTGTGGCAACGGCAGAAGGCGGCACGATCACGTTGGCGAATGACCCTGAGATGTTGGAGATGGCCCGCCGCGTCCACGCCGTCTTTCCCGAAGTGCCGCTGCTCGGTCAGGATTTCGTCCGAGATGCCACCACCGGCAGACTGTACGTGCTGGAGATCAACCCGAACGGCGCGACATGGATGTTCTCGAATCCGAGCGGACGTAAAATGCAGGCGGACTTTCATCTCGATTTCTACCGGCAGTTCGACGGACTCAAAACTGCGGCGCGCGTGCTTGGCGAAGTGGCCCGTCGCTTCGCGCGATGAACTCAATCGCCCGTTCCACTTCGTCCGGCGCGACCTGCAGCGCGGGTTGAACCACCACTGCGTTGGCCATTTCTTCTCCGCCGCCGGTAATGTGAAGGAGGACGCTGTCGTCAGGCCGCACTTTGCCGCAAGCGACGGCCTGCCGCAACGCATCCACCGCCACCCCCGCCGCTGGCGAGATTGGCGCGCCCTCGGTCTCGAAGAAAACTCGCATGGCACTTGACAGTTCGCGGTTGGTCACGCGCCACGCGCTGCCGCCGGACGTCGTCAAAATATCGAACAATCCACCGGCAATGCCGTAGGCAGGTTGACGACTCGTCAGCAGCGGCGCGGCCACGGCGGCGACACGCTCGCGGGTGACAGATTCCGGCGGCAACTCGCGTTGTCCCCGTTCCCACGCGTCGGGCACCGGACAAAACGGCGCGTTCTGCGCGACGTGAATCCGCGTGGTCGCGTTGCCAAACCGTCCGTCGGCGCGCAACAACTCGACGGCTTCCCACGCGGCGATGGCGCCGGCGCCGCTGCCGATGGCTTGGAAATAGTGGTCGAACAGGCAGCCGGTTCCCTGTTGTGGGTGCGCGACGGCGTGGAGCATGACCGCGCCCATGCCGGCGCGGCGGGCGACGTTGCGGGCGCCGCCTTCGGCCAGCAGCCGCGCGCCTCGCGCGAGTTTTTCGGCGAACCCGATGGCATCGGTGTAATCGCCGCGAACAGCGATGACGACGGCTCGCGTGGCCTGCGGCAACCGGAGCAACGCGAGCGCCGCCTCCGGCACGACGACGCAGAGCGGCACGCCCGCCGCGTGACAGGCGAGCATGAATCCGCGCGCGGTATTGCCGGCGGAACAAACCAGCAGCGGCGCACGGTCGGCCTCCGGCAACGACAGATACCGCGCCAGCGTGGCTTGCGCCTCGAACTCTTTGAAGGAACGCGTCACGAGATTGGCGCCGCGTTCGGGCCAGTATCCGCTGAACGCGATGTGGAGCCGCCGCAATCCGAGCCGTGCCGCCAACCCGCAACTGCGATAGCAACACGGCCGTCCCAGTTCGCCGTCGAGCACAACGGAACCGGTTGGCAGCCAGTCGCGATACGGGAAGATGCCGGGCAACGAAGTCTCGACCGAGAGCTTCGCGGACGGATAACACGCCCGCAGCAGCGCGGGACCGTGGTCGCGCTCACAGCGGTGTCGAAAGCCGTCATCCGCAAACTCCGCGCCGCAGTCGGGATGCTGACATTTGAGACGGTAGGCGGCCATGTTACGAAGCGTCCTCCAACGCCGCCGCGGGAATCGGCACCACCTCGGCCTCGCGGAGGAACTCGTCGAGCTTCAACACGGGATCGGCATGTGCCACGAAATACGCGAGCAGAAACGGCTCGCCAAATCGTTGCCGCGCCCGCTCAATCATCTCCACAGGCGTGAGCGGCTCGGTGCTGAGGAGTTGCCCTGGTTTCAGCGCCGACGACAACCGCCGCATCATCTCCTCCGCTGACAATCCGCGAAGATATTTGTCAACCGGTGGCCGCAGGAAAACACCGTCGCTCAGCCCGGCAATCTGCTCCGACACGGCGCGATGGTATTCCTCCAAACGATCGCCAATCGAACTGGCCACGCCGACGATGTGCCGGCAACCGAGCGCGGATTGGATGCGACGAATCATCGGCGCTTCAAGCCGGTAGGCCTCGGGGTTCTTGCAGTGCAGCAGCAACACGTACTGGCCGTGGAACCGGGTCAGCACAAAACGGCCCGGCGGATACTCGCGGTAGTCGCGCTCATACTCGCGGAGCACGGCAAGCTGCGCCGGGCACGGCACGGGAAACTTGTCGCTGATCCCTTCGATGGCCGCGAGCGCCGCGAGCGCGTTGGCAATGTTGTAGCGCGAATGCCCGCCGAACGTCATCGGCATTTCCGCCGCGGCCAACAGGCGTTCCTCCGTTGCGCCGTCCTTGCGCCACAGCCAACCGTCGCGCAGAAACCAACCGCGCTCGAATTCCTTCTCGCGTCCCTCGATGGTGAAGAACGACGGCCGGGCGCGAGTGAGCCGCGCCATCGCTGACACGCGCGAGTCGTCGGCGTTCAACACGACCGAGCCGGATGGATCGGTGCGCTGCACAATCTCGGACTTGGCCGCCGCCATCTGGTCCACTGTCCAGACGCCTTCGAGGCCGAGGTGATCGGCCAACACGTTTGTCACCACGCCGACCCGGCATCTCCAGAACCCGGTGCCGTACCGGAGCAGGCCGCCACGCCCGACCTCCGCCACGAGCACCTGCAACCCCGGACAATGCAGCGCGCGCCAAATCCCACGGTGACCGGCCCGGTCGCCGCGCACGACGCGAACGCCGTTGTGATAGACGCCGTACGTCGTGCAGGTTCCGACTTTGTAGCCGGCAGCGCGCAGCATCCGGTCAATCAGATGAACCGTGGTGGTTTTGCCGTTCGTACCCGTCACGGCAATCACCGGCGCACGACGCAGAAACACGCCCGGGCGGACAACGTACCGGGCCTTCACCCGCAACTTCCACTCACGCCACTGCTGATACGCATTCCGATTCATGCCGCGGTTTCTTGTCCGGGCGCCTGAAGCGGGCCGAGGCGACGGAGTTGCGGCCATGCGAGCGCCGCCAGCGCAACGACGACGAGCGTGCCGATGCCGCCAAACACCACGGAGAACACCGCGCCGCCGAGCGCGGCAACAGTGCCGGACTCGAACGCGCCGAGCTCGTTCGACGTGGTGATGAATGCGCTGTTGACCGCCGAGACGCGGCCGCGCATTGCGTCGGGCGTGAGCACCTGCACGAGCGTGTGGCGGACAACCACGCTGATCTGGTCGAACGCGCCAAGGATATACAGCATCCACAGCGACAGCCAGAACCACCGTGTCAGACCAAACACAATTGTCGCCGCGCCAAAACCCGCCACCGCCCACAACAGCGTCACTCCCGCGCGTTGTGGCGGACCGTACGCGACGAACACCGCCATGACCAGCGCGCCTACGCCGGGCATCGCGCGCATCCAGCCATAACCCGCCGGACCGACGTGGAGGATGTCTTTCGCAAAAATGGGCAACAGCGCCGTCGCGCCGCCGAGCAGCACAGCAAACATATCCAGCGTGATGGCCGCGAGGATGACTTTTGTGCCCCAGACAAAACGGACCCCGGCCAACAGCGAACGAAGCGTGAGCGGCTCCGGCGACGCGGCGACCGTCTGGCGTGTTCGCAGCGCCACGAGGCAAAGCGCGAAGCCGATCATCAACGCCGCGTTGACAAAATAAATCGGCGTCGCCGCCTTGTGCCACGCGATCACCCAGCCGGCGAGCACAGGTCCCATGACAGAGGCAAGCTGGAAACCACTGCTGCGCCACGTGACGGCGTTGGCGAACACCTCCAGCGGGACCAGTTGCGGCAGCAACGACGCTTGCGCGGGGAAGTTGAACGAGCGCGCGCACGCGCCGATGAACAGACAGAGGTAAAAAGCGTGAACCGGGCCTCTCGTGTGGGACAGAAACGCGATCCCCAGCGAGGCGACGGCCATGACGATTTGCATCACGATGGCGATCCGCCGTCGCTCAAACCGGTCAGCCGCGTGTCCGGCGGGAAGCGCCAGCACAAACACCGGCAACGCCTGCACCAAGCCGACCAACGCCAGCGGCACCGGCGACCCGGTGCGCTCGTAGAGTTCCCAGCCGACGGCGGCTTCCTGCATCGCGTGACTGGTGTTGGCCAGCAACGCCCCGACGGCGAACAGACAATAGTCCCGGTACCGAAACGCCGCGTACGGATCGTGTCGGGCGCTGCTGCTCATTCGGTTTTCTTTTTCTTCTTGCCTGCCTTCTTGGCCGGCGAGGCGGGCATATCCTTGAGCGCGAGCGCGCGGAACTCGTCGGTGTGTTGCTCCCAAATCGCCGAAAGCTCCTTTACCTTGTCCGGATATTTGGCGGCGAGATTCTTCGTTTCGCTACGGTCGGTCTTCAAATCGTAAAGCTCCCAGTCGCCGCCCTGCTTGGCCGCGGAAACCAGCTTCCAATCGCCGATGCGGATCGCCCGGTTATTCTCGTGAAGCCACCAAAGATAATCGTGCGACACCGTGCCGTCCTTCGCAAACACCGGCACGAGGCTCCTGCCCGGCGACGGCGGCGCGTTCTCCGTCCACTTGCCGCCGGCCAATTCGAGAATCGTCGGCACAACGTCAATGAGATGCGCGGGATTGTGACGGAGTTCGCCGCGCGCGGCGATGCCTTGCGGCCAGTGCGCAATGAACGAAGTGGCGATGCCGCCTTCGTGGACCCAGACTTTGTGCCGGCGCAACGGCGTGTTCGCAGCGCTCGACCAGCCGGGGCCGAGACAGAGGAACGTGGGGCCGGAACCGGGCGCGGCAGATTGGTCGTGGCCGTCGCCGCGGACCATAACCTCGGCGCTGGCGCCGTTGTCGGAGAGGAACAGAATCAGCGTGTCGTCGAGCGCGTCCATCGCGCGGAGCTGGGCGATGACGCGACCGATCTCCTGATCCATCCGGTCCACCATCGCGGCGTGGATGGACATCTTGGTGGCCTGAAATTCGCGTTGCTTGTCGGCGAGTTCACGCCACGGGATCGGGAAACGCGCCTCGCCGGCGCCGAGTTTCAGGAGGTCATTGGGAAAATCGTACGGCGGACCGACTGTGGGTTCGAGCGCGGAAAGCGCGCAGTTGACGATGCCGAGTTTCTTCATCCGGTCGTAACGCGCCTTCCGGACGGCATCCCAGCCGACGCGATATGTGTCTTTGTACTTGGCGATGTCTTCTGCCGGCGCCTGCAAAGGGAAATGCGGCACGTTATAGCAGAGGTAGGTAAAGAATGGTTTGCCGGCGTGGTTGGCGGCGTGGTCCTTGAGGTATTTGACGGCGTAGTCGGTGAAAGCGGTGGTCGTGTAGTAACCGCTGCCCGGCGCAACCGGCGGAAGTTCCACGTCGTCTTCGAGATGTTTGCGCGGATAGAAGTTGTGGTTGTGGTCTTCGAGGCAATAGGAATGGTCGAAGCCGTTTTCGAGTTGCTTGCCGTCAATGTGCCATTTGCCGGAGTGGTAGGTGCGGTAGCCGAGAGGCCGGAGCATTTCCGAAACAAGACGCGCCCATTTCGGTCGGACGCCGTGACCGCCGCCGGGGACGCCGGGCATCGCGTCGCGCCGGATCTGCTGGGCATAGTAGCCAGTCATCAATGCGCCGCGCGATGGCCAGCAACGGGCCGTGTTGTAGAACTGCGTGAAGCGAAGCCCGCCGGCGGCGAGCTTGTCGAGGTTCGGCGTGGCGATCTCGCCGCCGTAACAGCCGAGGTCGGAGTAACCCATGTCGTCGGCAAAAATGATAAGAAAGTTCGGCTTGGCCAGCGCCGTGCCGGCGACAGCGAGACTGAGAAAAAACAATTGCAGGTGGTTCATTTCTTCCTTTTGCCTTTGGGCGGAGTGGGATTGTCGTCAGTAAACGGTGACCGCTCGAAGGTCTGGCCATCACCGGTGACGCGCGGGTCTTTGGCGTCGGTGAGGATTCTCATGAGGCGCGATGAGAGTTCGCGTTTGGTGTCGGCATACCGCGGATCATCCACAACGTTCTTGGTTTGGTTGGGATCTTTGCGGAGATCGAAGAGCTGTTCGCCGGGACGTTTGCCGAAGGCATATTCGTAGTGCCACTCCCACTCCGACAACCCGTACTGGCGGACGAGCCACGATTTTGTCGGGCTGGCGTCCATGTCGGCAAATGCGACGAAAGTGTTTTGTTCGAGCGCCTCGGCAGAAGGCATGTCCGAGCGGCTTTTGAACTTCGGGCTGCCCATCGGCCAGCGGTCTGGGGCGAAGTTGCGGACGTAAAGGAAGTCGCGCGTGCGAAGCGCGCGGTGCGGATACGGCAGGTTGCCCTCGCGGGCGGCTGCAACGTGACGTTCGCATCCGGTGACGACCCAAGCGCGGACAGGGTCAACCTGGCCGGATTTGTCGGAGCCAAGGACGTTGAGGAAACTGCGGCCGGTCATGCAAGCGGGCGGCATGAGGCCAGCGACCTCAAGAAACGTCGGAGCAAGGTCCATCAGATTGACGAAGTCGTCAACGACACGGCCGGGTTTCACGCCCGGGCCGCGGGCGATGAGGGCGACAGCAACACCGTGATCGTAGAGAGTGCATTTGCCGCCGGGAACACCCGGCATGCCGTGGTCGCCGCTGATAACGAGGAACGTGTTGTCGAGTTCGCCGATGGATCGGAGCTTCTCGACAATCACGCCGACGCCGGCATCCCACGCCTGAATCTCGCCCATGTAATCGGTGTAATCCGCGCGAACTTCGGGAACGTCGGGCATGAATTTCGGCAGCTTGCCTTTCACGGAATCCGGCTGAATCCCCCAGAGCGCTTTACCGGAATCTTTTTCCCATTTGCGGTGCGTGAGGGTCGGGCCGAACCAGTAGCAGAATGGCTGGCCGGATTTGCGGTCAGCGAGGAATGCAGCAAAGTTGTTGTGCACTTGCGCCAAGATCTTTGTCTTTGCCGCCTCAAACGTCATGCCACCGTTCACCAGCTTGGTGGCGTTCTCGGAAAAATCACAGAAATCGCGTCCGGCCTTTTCGTAGGCGTACTGCTGGCCACCATACGGCGCATCGCCGGGCGTGCCGGGACTCCAGACTTTGTGGCTTTTGCCGATGTGGTAGCCGGCGTCGCGTAACAGAAGCGGATAACTGGGAATGTTCAAATCCCATTGGGCGCCTTGGAGGATGGCGCCGCGGTTGGTGCGGAAAAAATACTGCCCCGACAACAACGAACTGCGGCACGGCGTACAGCTCGGCGCCGTGACGAACGCGTTCTTGAAAAGAACGCCTTCGCGGGCGACACGATCAATGTTCGGCGTCTTGAGGACTTGATTGATCGAGGGGCGCGACTCGACGGCGGCGTAACAGTTGGCGTAGCGTCCCCAATCGTCAGCAAAACAGAAAACGATATTAGGTCTGTCAGCAGCGCGCGCAGACAGGACGCAGAAGGCAAGCAAGGCTAAGATTTTGTTCACGGGCACAAAGTATAGTGTCAGCGTCGCGGAAGTTCAACAATTGTGGTTTGACTCCGCGCGGCGCCGGCGCAGCCGGTCGCGGCCGTCTGCGCCTTGTTCAACGCCTCCGCATCGGGAAGGCGTGAGATGTTGAGAGCGACTTTGCTCATACGACGTTTACCTCCAGTTGGAGACGGCGCGGAAGTTGCGCTTGCATAACGAGCCACCCCGTAGATGGTCGTTGGGTCACCGTAGCGGAAAGGGGTCATGAGGTGGCAACTCCCTGTGCGTCTGCCAACATTGTGTCAGTGTTACTTCTTACCCGGTGAGACTTCATGACAACGATAGTATAGCACAAACGCGGCCTGTTTGTTTGCAGGAGCGCGAGCCGCGTCGGAAGAATCTGCGGCGCGCTGACGACAATCGCGGCGTGTTCGTCTGCGCGGGCGATTTGTATGCGAACAACGCTCGCGCGCCGTTGACTTCTGACGTTTGCATGTTGACATCGGTTCCGTGACGGAAACAAAGCTGCCGCGCTGCCAGCATGGGAAGATTGTCTGCAAGCAAACCGGCGCTGCTGTCAGCGATGATGATTTGCGTGCGAACATCAGACGTGGGCAGGCGAACGGGCGTCGGGTGCAGGCCTGCAAACGAGGTTTGCAGGCATATATGTGTCCCATGCAGACATGCAAATGACGATTGCAGGCGAACAAACGTCGTATGCAGACAGCAAATGACGCATGCAAACGTGCTTTTGAGAGATGTTCGCAAGCATAAGGCGCGGAATTGCAAGGACTTGTGTACTGTAGGCGGGTTCTTGCCGTTCCCTGACCCGTAGTCGCAGCCTTTACGGCTGCGGGGACAAACGGCGGGACTCGCCCATAACCCGCGCAGCCATAAAGGCTGCGGCTACTTCTTCTCGCGGCGGTCGTTGCCTTCTTGCGCCCTTGACAGTCGGCGAAGCTCGGCTCTGTTGTGCGCAGCTCTCCAGACCTCGCACGTCATTGACCGAAGGTCTGCCCCGATTCGGAGAGTTTCAACAATTGCAATTTGACACCGCGCGGCCACTCGCATATTGAACAAGCATGAACACTTTCCACTTTTCCCGCCGCAGTTTCCTGAAACTCACCGCCGCCACGGCAGCCACCGCCGCGCTTCGCCCCTCGAACATCTTCGCTGCGGGTGGATACGGCGGCAACAAGATTCCCATCGGCCTCCAGCTCTACTCCGTCCGCAAGGAGTGCGCGAAGGACCTCGTCCCTACCGTCACTGCCGTCGCCAAGATGGGCTACAAAGGTGTCGAGTTCGCCGGTTACTACGACCGCGACGCAGAGACGTTGCGCAAGCTGCTCGACGATTGCGGCTTGAAATGCTGCGGCACCCACACGCGCATTGACACACTGGCGCCCGACAAACTGGCCGAGACCATCGAGTTCAACAAAATCCTCGGCAACAAGTTCCTCATCGTTCCCAGCATGCCCAAGAAGAGCACCGAGACACGGCAGGCGTGGGCTGAACTGGCCAAGCAGTTCAATGAGCTTGCCGACAAGGTCAAACCGCATGGCATGCGCGTCGGCTACCACAACCATACCATCGAGTTCACACCACTCGACGGCGAACTGCCGTGGGACACTTTCTTCGGTGGCACCAAGAAGGAAGTCGTCATGCAGTTCGACACCGGCAACGCCATGCACGGCGGCGGCGAAGCGCTGCCGTTTCTGAAAAAATATCCGGGACGCGCCGCGACCATTCACCTGAAGCCTTACTCGAAGTCCAAACCGAAAGCGCTCATTGGCGAAGACGAGTTGCCGTGGAAAGAAATTTTCGCCGAGTGCGAAACCACCGGCAAGACCGAGTGGTATATCGTCGAGTATGAGAGCGACGCGTTCCCGCCGCTGGTCAGCGTTGAGAAGTGCCTCGACGCGCTCCGCCGTTGGGGCAAATGCTGAGCGTCATTTTGGGAGCTTGGGTTGGTTGGCGTCGCACCGCTTCTTCAATGTCTCGATTTCCTTGGACTGGTCGCGGAACTTCTTCTGGAGGTCGAGGATTTCCTTGCGGAGATCCTTGAGGTTGTCGGCAGGCTTGTTGACGGAGCGCAACGCGGCAATCGCTTTCTCGGCTTCCTTCTGTTGTGGCGTGTCCTTCGCGGCGGACGCGAACGTTTCCAGCAGCGCAATCGCTTTCGGGTCTTCAAGCACGCCGAGCGCACGCATCGCAGCGAGTTGGAGCCGCTCGCGTTTGTGATTGAGATAACCGGTCAAGAATTCGCGGACATCATCGCGCGACTTTTCGTTGCGCGCGAGGTGCGCAAGCGCCTCCAGGCCGGCAGCAAAACCGTAGCTGGTGAACGCTGCCTCTTGTTTCGCCAGTGTCTCACGCAACGGCGCGATGTATGACGGATCGTCCTGCGCCCGCATGGCGGCGATGGCGGCGTCGGCGAGTTGGTTCCGGTAGGACTCGCGCTTGAGGAATTTCAGCAACACATCGTTTTGCCGGTAAGGCGCGAGGCCGCGAAGCGCAGTGGCGAGGATGGCAGGATTGCGTTCGGAGTCGAGGCAGCGGCGCAACGCTTCGCAGGCGCGCGGATGAAAGAAGCCGGCGATGCTGCCGACGACGGCGTTGCGAACGCGGGCGTCAGATTGCTTCAGCGCGGCGATCAACGCATCGAGCGCGTCGTCGGTGTGGATATTCCGCAATGTCTCCGACACCTTGACGCGCACACCGTAAAAGGCGTCGTGCATCAACGCGTCCTTGAGCTTGGCGATGGTGGTAGGGTCCTTCTTGTCGGCAAGTTGGTCGGCCGCGAGCAAGCGGCCAATCATGTCGGTCTTGTCGGCAAGCTGCGCATGGAGCATCGCATTGGGAAGTTTGAAACTGACTTTCGCCAGCAAGGCAAATTCCGGGTCCACCCGCACAATCTCCGGCGACCGGGCGAGCGGGACGTAGAAGTCCTCTTCTTTTTCCTTCACCTCGACGCGATGGTCCACGACGCCAGTTTTCGTTTTGAAGCGCAACGTAAGCGGGAAGCGGAACAACAACACCCGATCATTGAGCACTTGTGTTTGCCGCACGGTAACCTTGGCGAGTTTGGTTTTCTCGTCCCAACTGTATTTGATTTCCAGTTCCGGTTGGCCGGCATGATAGACCCATTGGTCGAAGAAACGATCAAACGAGCGTCCGGAGAGTTCCTCGATGACAGCGTTGAGGTCCTCCGTGACGACGATGCCGAAGGCGTGGCGTTCGAGGTAGGTTTTTACACAGCGACGAAACAGGTCGTCGCCGAGTTGGTTCCGCAACATGTGCAACACCCAGCCACCTTTCGGATAGGCGCGAAAATCAAATTGCTCCCACGGCTCCTGATACCGTCGGAACACAATCGCGCGCGAAGCGGTGTTGGTGCGGTCAATGACGTTGCGCGCGTCGCGGTACAGGCCGTAGAGCAGATCATCGCGACCGTGCTGGTGCCCGGCAAACAAGTTCGCGTAGTAGGTGGCGAAGCCTTCGTTGAGCCAGATGTGGCTCCAGTCCTTGCACGTGACAAGGTTGCCGAACCACTGGTGCACCAACTCGTGCGACACGAGTCCCTCGCTGGTGTGGATGTTCTCCGTGTCCGCCGTGTGCAGCGTGCGCTCGTTGAGGGTGGTCAACGTCGTGTTCTCCATGCCGCCGACGCTGAAATCCCGCACCACCACCTGCCCGTATTGCGCCCACGGGTACGGCACGCCGATTTCCTTCTCGAAGAATTCCATCGCCGGTTTGGTGGGCGCAAACGTCAGCGCCGCCTGCTTGGCATCGCTCGCGAGCGCGTAGAACCGCAACGGCACATCGCGGTATTTGTCCTCCAGCATCGTGAAATGACCAGCAACCAAGGTGATCAGGTAACTGACGTGCGGCTTGTCCTGCAACCAGCGCACCGCCACGAGGCCGGTCGTTGGGTCTTTGGTCGCCGACATCTGGCGGCCATTGGAAAGCACGGTCATGCCCTCCGGCACGCGACAGGTGATTTCGGATGTGAACTTCGCGTTCGGGTAGTCGTAACACGGAAACCAATGTCGCGCGTCAATCGCTTCACCCTGCGTCCACAGGTGCGTTTCCTCGGCGGGATAACCGCTGGCAGGACAGCGAAAGAACAGCCCTCTTACGGGTTGCGCCGCGTAGCGAATTGTCAGTTTCGTTTCCCGCCCCACCGGCACCGGCTTCGCAAACGTGACGATGATCTCCTCGTCCGTCACCTGATGACCCGCCAGTTTTGCGGAGCAAACGACTCTGTCCACCGCCAAATCAATGCCGTCGAGCCGGAGTTCGTCGAGCGGTTTGCCGAGCGGCTTGAATGTAAGCGTCACATCGCCGCGCACCGTGCGCTTCCCGAAATCCGGCGTCACGTCCAACGCCAGATGGCGAATCTCGACCTTTCGATCCGGCGCGTATTTGATTTCATCACCTGCCCGCGACGGTATCGCGATGGCGGAACAAAGGAAAACAACAAGGAGAAAGTTCATGGCATGGTTATCTGGTCGCCGACTTCAGCTTGGGCTTTGCCGAGACGCTGGAGCATCTCGTTGAGTTTCGGACCGGCGGCGAGGCTGTTGGTTTCGAACGGGTCCGTTTGCAAGTCGAACAATTGGGTGCGATTGATCTTCGGGTAGCGGATGACTTTCCAGCGGTCGTCGCAAAGCGCACGCTGGACATTCTTGTAGGCGAATAACAGTTCTGTCCGCGCGGGCCTTGACGGGGCGCGCAAGGTGGCGCTGAAGTCAACACCTTGGCTCGCTTTGGGCGCGGGCACGCCGCAGAGCGCACCCAGCGTCGGGAACACGTCGTAGAGGTAACACAGTGCGTCAGTCTTTTGCCCGACCGCAACGCCGGGGCCGGCCATGATGAGTGGGACACGGATCGAAACTTCGTAAAGGTTTTGTTTGCCAATGAGACCATGGCTGCCGCGCGCGACGCCGGAATCGGCGGCGAAGACGACAATCGTGTTCTTGGCGTGTGGTGAAGCGTCGAGGGCGTCGAGGATGCGGCCGATCAGCGAATCAAGATAGGAAATGTACCGGTAATATCCGGCGATCATTTCGCGGACACCGTCGGGCGGGCGCGGATGCGGCAACAGTTTCTCGTCGCGAATCATCATCTCGCCGTTGTCGAACGGATGTTGCGGGAGAAAATTCGCCGGTAACGGAATCTTGCTGGCATCGTAACGGACGGGAAAGTCGTCCGGCACAATGTGCGGGTCGTGCGGCGCGTCGAACGGCACGTAGCAGAGAAACGCCCCGCGCTTGTGTTCGCGGAGGAACCGGATCGCCTCGTCGGCGAAGACGGCGCAAGCGTGTTGGCCGGCCAGCTTGGGCGGCGTGAGCGCGCCGTCTTTGAGGTCGCTGAGTTTCGCCTTGAGTGGGTCGGTCATTCCACCAGCGAAGACAGAGCGAGCGATCTGGAAACAGATCGGCAGCGACTTGGCGCCGTTGTGCCATTTGCCGGTCATAAAGGTCGTGTAGCCGGCGCGGCCAAACGCGGCGGGCCACGTTTCGTCGCGCAGCAGCTTCTCGTCAATGCGGAACAACGACTGGCCCGATAGGAGCATCGCGCGCGACGGCACACAGGTGGCGCCGTTGAAGCCGCCCTGCATGTAGGCCCGCGTGAAGGCGACCCCGCGTCGGCAGAGACGGTCGAGGTTCGGCGTCTTGATGACCGGGTTGCCGAGCGCCGCGATGGTGTCGGCGCGCTGGTCGTCGGCGAAGAGAAAGAGGATGTTGGGTTTATCGGCGGCAGCGGTGCACCCAGTGCCGCAGAGTGCACACGAGATGATTACGAGGATGAATTTCATTTTGTCTTCCACAGTTTGACGGCAACATCGTTGTGTTGCGTCGTTCCAGTATTGCTCCGGCCGTCGGAAACGTATTTCTCCATCAACGTCGCAAGTCGCTGGACGGTTTCCTTGTCAGTCGCTTGGAGATTCTTCTGTTCGCCGATGTCGTTGGCCATGTTGTAAAGTTGGACAGACGCACCTTCGCCACCCTTGCCCCAGCCGCCGGAACCGGAGCCGAGGACAAGTTTGGCGTCACGGTGACGAATCGCGAACATGCCGTTGATGGAATGATGAACGACAGCGTCACGCACCGGCCGGTCTTCGCCGCGCAGCAACGGCAGGATGCTGACGCTGTCTTCGCCGGCGTTGTCCGGCAACTTCGCGTCCAGGATGTCGGCGGCCGTCGCCATCAAATCAGTCAGGCACGTAAGCTGCGCGCAGGCCGTGCCGGGCTTGGCGACACCGGGCCAGCGGACGATGAACGGAATCCGGTGGCCGCCGTCCCAGATGTCCGACTTGTAGCCGCGGAGGTTGGCGCTGGGATAGTGGCCCTGTTGCTCCAGCTTGGCAATGCCGGCCGCGGGTGAGCAACCGTTGTCGCTCGTGAAGATGAGCAATGTGTTGTTGGCGACACCGGCTTGGTCGAGCGCAGCCATGACTTCGCCAAGCGCCCAGTCGGTTTCCATCACGAAGTCGCCGTACTTGCCGAGGCCGCTCTTGTCCTGCCACGCCGGCGACGGAACGATGGGCGTGTGCGGCGAGTTGAGCGCAAGGTAGAGGAAGAACGGCTTGGCAGTCTTCGCGGTGTCGGCGATGAATTGCCGGGCGCGCGCGACGAGACGGCGGAGCATCGCGATGGGTTCGATCTGCTCGATAACCCGGTCGTTCTCGATGAGAGTCTGAATGTGGCGCGCGTTGGAGAAGCCAAGATAATAATCGAAGCCACGGGTGGTCGGTCCGCCGATGATACGCGCTCCAACAGGCAGGCCACCTTTGCGTTTCTTCTTGCCGGCGCCTTCGGATTCAAAGCCGAGATGCCATTTACCGATGGCAGCGGTCTTATAGCCGTGCTGCCGGAACAAAAACGGAACCGTGAGCCGGCCTTCGGCAATCAATGGCGGCTCGTTGCCGCCATCAAGGACGCCCTTCTGGAGGCGACTGCGCCACGCGTAGCGGCCGGTGAGCACCCCGTAACGGGTCGGCGTGCAGACTGACGAACCGCTGTGAGTGTCGGTAAAGGTAATTCCTTGAGAGGCGAGTTTGTCGGCGTTGGGCGCGGCGATCTTGCCACGCTGCGGGTTGAGGCAATGAACGTCGCCGTAACCGAGGTCGTCGCAAATAACGTACACGACGTTCGGCTTACCCGCCGTGGCGGGCTTATCAGCGGCCTGCACCGCAGCGGTCAGAACCAGCGACAGCAGCGCGATTCGTCTCATGCTGTCATGCTAACCAACCGACGACGTTCCGGCAAGCGCGCAACTGAACAGTCGCCGCGGTGTTTGTGTCGTTATAGAAAGAAAGGAACTTCGACATGAAACCCAGTTTGATTTTGTTGGCAGCAACGGTGGCGCTGGCCGGTTGCCAGGCGCCGAGTGGACGGACGGACCGGACGGCTACGGGCGCGTTGACGGGCGGAGCGCTCGGCGCAGCTACAGGCGCGATTATCGGCAGCACAGGACACCGGGCTGGAGCCGGCGCAGCCATCGGTGGCGTGCTTGGCGCGTTGACGGGTGGCATCATTGGCCACACGATGGACGAGCAGGCCCGCGAGCGGTTGCAGCATCGGGCGCCGCAAACGTTGGCGCACATTGATCGCGGCCAACCGCTGGGCGTGACCGACATCAAGGCGCTGGCCAAAGCCCAAATCAGCGACGAAGTCATCATCAGCCAGATTCGCGCTTCCCGAACCGTCTATCACCTGACGACTGCCGAGATTATCGAGTTACGCGATGCGGGCGTGAGCAACCGGGTGATTGATTTCATGATCAACACACCGAACGCCGCCAATGTGCCGTTGCCCGCCACAGTGGAACAACCAACCGCCGTGACCGTCACAGGCCCCCCGCCGCCACCGCCATCTGTTACGGAGGAAGTCATCGCATGCCCGGGGCCGGGCTATGTTTGGATCGGCGGCGCGTGGACGTGGTATGGCGGACGCTGGGTCTGGGTGCGCGGACGCTGGGGAATGCCGCCACATCGGCGCGCGGTGTGGGTGCCGGGCCGCTGCGAACCGCGCGGTGCAACCACAATCTGGTTCTCCGGCCACTGGCGGTAAACAATGACGGTCAGCAATTCCGTTGCGGCGCATTCCCTGCTATGATGCGCTCTGATGCAGACTATTTTTCTCGTCGGCCCCACGGCAGTCGGCAAGAGCGCTGTCGCCCTCGAATTGGCTGAGCGGCTCGGCGCGGAGATCATCTCCGCCGACTCGATGCAGGTTTATCGGGGCCTCGACATCGGCACTGCAAAACCGACGCCAGCCGAGCGTGC
Source organism: uncultured Verrucomicrobiota bacterium (assembly GCA_964574605.1). Classification (GTDB taxonomy): domain Bacteria; phylum Verrucomicrobiota; class Verrucomicrobiia; order Palsa-1439; family Palsa-1439; genus CAIKAP01. Next base: position 11,671 of record CAZNOK010000034.1, on the reverse strand, counting down.
GCGTGTGCGACATCATTTGATTGACGTGTGCGATGTCGGCGAGTTGTTCGACGCGAAACGATTCGTCGAGTTGGCACAGGCTGCCATTGCAAACTGCAAAACTGCGCTCGTCGTCGGCGGGACCGGCATGTACGTCCGCGCATTGCGACAAGGCTTGTTCGACGGGCCGCCGCGCAACACGGCGTTGCGGACGCGGTTGGAGACGATGAGCACGGCGGAACTATCCGCCGAGTTGGAGCGACTCGACCCGCAAACTGCCGCGCGGATTGACCGTCAGAATCCCAGGAGATTGGTGCGAGCGATCGAGGTCTTCCACACGACCGGCAAGCCGATCAGCAAGTTGCAGACGCAATGGTCAATCGCCAATAACCAATCGCCCATCTTCGGGCTGCAGCGCGAGCGGAAGGATTTGGTGACGCGGATCGAACGGCGAATAGACGAGCAGATCGCGGCCGGCTGGCTTGACGAAGCCCGCCTTCTCCTCGCCCGCCAGCCCGTCGGGTGTTGTGTAACAGCTATTACACAACACCCGACGGCATGGCAGGCGGCAGGGTATCGGGAATTGGCCGCGCATTTGCGCGGCGAGTTGACACTGGCCGAAGCGGTGACGTTGACGAAAGCACGGACGCGACAGTTGGCCAAACGACAAATGACTTGGTTTCGACGCGAGCCGGGCGTACGTTGGATCGCGGTGACGGCGGATGAACCGCCGGCGACCACCGCACAACGGATTCTGGAGGAACTGAAGACAAGTTGAAGATGTACGATACGCAAGCGGCGCTCGCCGAACGCGCCGTGCTGGTTGGATTGGAGCAGTCAGGACACGACCGCTGGGCGTTGCAGGATTCCCTCGACGAACTCCGCGAACTGGTCCGCACGGCCGGACCGGAAGTCGTGGACGTTATCACCCAGAAACGCGACAAGCCCGACGCGGCGACGTTCATCGGGCGCGGCAAGGCGGAGGAAATCGCCGCCTTCTGCCAGCAAAAGTCGGCCAACCTCGTCATCTTCGACGACGATCTTTCCCCGGCACAAGGACGGAACCTCGGCGAGGCGTTCGGCGAAAAGGTCAAGGTGCTCGACCGCACGGAATTGATCCTCGACATCTTCGCGCAACGCGCCCGCACCCGCGAAGGCAAACTCCAAGTCGAATTAGCGCAGCTCGAATACATGCTTCCCCGCCTGACCGGCCTCTGGACACACCTTTCCCGTCAACGCGCCGGCGCCGGCGCCCGCGGCCCCGGCGAAATGCAACTCGAAGTGGACCGCCGCAAGGTGATGGAGAAGATCACGCGGCTGAAACGCGCGCTCGAAGAAGTCCGCAAAAACCGGCGCATCGAGCGGAGCGGCCGTCAACGGTTGCACTGGCCGGTCGTTTCCCTCATCGGCTACACAAACACCGGCAAGAGCACGCTGCTGAACGCGTTGACCGGCGCGAACGTGCTGGCCGAGGACAAGCTGTTCGCGACGCTCGACCCAACGACGCGCAAGGTCCGGCTTCCAAACAATCAGAACATCCTGCTCAGCGACACGGTCGGGTTCCTGCGGAAGCTGCCGCACGGGCTGGTCGAGTCATTCAAGGCGACGCTCGAAGAAGTTGCTGAGGCCGATTTGTTGCTGCACGTGGTGGACGTGAGCCATCCGTTGGCGCGCGACCAGATCAAGGCGGTCGAGGTCGTGCTGGAGGAGATTCACGCTGACGGCAAGCCGACAGTGCTCGCGCTGAACAAGCGCGACAAGCTCGACGCCGAATCGCCGGTGTTGGAGAATTTTTTGCGCGCTTATCCGCGGGCGGTGCCGATCTCGGCGAAGAATGGCGAGCACCTCAACGAACTGCTCGACGAGATCGCCAACCGTCTGGCCGACCGCCGTGTGAATGTGACGCTTTCGATCCCCCATCACCGCGCCAAGACAATCGCCTTGGTGTATGAGAGCGGCTACGTCAGCGCCCGCGAGGACGTGGACGGCAAGGTTGTCTTGCAAGCGCAAATCCCGAAGGTGTTGGCGGGCGAACTCACACCCTTCGTGACGGAGACAGAAAAATGACGAGCTACCTGATCCGCGAGATGCCGGAATCTGACCGTCCGCGGGAGCGGTTGCGGCAGCATGGACCCGCGGCGCTAAAGACGGAGGAATTGCTGGCGATTCTGTTGCGCGTCGGGATGAAAGGCAAGTCGGCGGTGCAGGTTGCGCAGGAGTTGTTGAAGCGGTACGAGAACCGTATTGATCTGCTGGCGCGTGCGCCGTGGGGGATGTTGGCAAAGATTGACGGCATTGGCCCTGACAAGGCCACCCAACTTGCCGCCGCTTTCGAGCTGGCGGCACGCGTGGCGGACGCGCGGCGCGAGAGCCGCGTCATCACCGAGCCATCACAGGCAGCTCAGGTGCTGCGCGAACGGTTGCAGAATCTTAACAAGGAGTCGTTCCGCTTGCTCTTGTTGAACACCAAACACGAGTTGATCGCCGCACCCGAAGTGTCGCTCGGCTCTGACAACGCCAGCATCGTCGAGCCGCGCGTGGTGTTCCGTGAGGCGTTCACCTTCTCGGCAGTAAGCGTGATCCTTGTCCACAATCATCCCAGCGGCGACCCGACGCCGAGCAGCGAAGACATCGCCATCACCAAACGACTCGTCAAGGCCGGCGAATTGCTCGGCATCAATGTCCACGACCACATCATCCTCGGTCGGCGCACCGAGGGCCGCGACCGCGATTACGTCAGTTTCAGGGAGATGGGGCTGCTGTGATCCGGAAGTGCCTTGAGTTTGTCCGATTCTCGCACACGGCGTTTGCGCTGCCGTTTGCGCTGGCGAGCATGGTCGTGGCAGCGCGCGGTTGGCCGGGATGGCGGTTGTTCGGGCTGATTCTGGCGGCGATGGTTTGCGCGCGGACGGCGGCAATGGGATTCAACCGGATCGTGGACCAGAAGTTCGATGCTCTGAATCCGCGAACGGCGGGACGACATCTGCCGACGGGGAAGATTGGAAAGGTGGAAGCTTGGAGCTTGGTGGCGGTGAGCGCGGCGGGGTTGGTGGCGGCAAGTTGGTTCATCAACCGCATTTGTTTTGTGTTGTCGCCGGTGGCGCTGGTAATTGTGTTCTTCTATTCGCTGACAAAACGGTTCACGGACTTCTCTCATTTCTTCCTCGGACTCGCACTGGCGGTGGCGCCCGTGGGGGCTTGGTTGGCGGTGCGTGGCGGATTCGACTGGCCGCCGATTGTGCTGGGGGTGGCGGTGGTGTTCTGGCTGGTCGGCTTCGACATCATTTATGCAACGCAAGATTACGAGTCGGACAAGGCGTTGGGCTTGCATTCGTTGCCGGTGCGGCTGGGGATCGCGGGCAGTTTGCGGTTTGCACGCGCAGCACACGCTGCGATGGTGGCGGTGTTGGTGGCGTTCGGCTGCGTGGCGGGGCTGCGCTGGCTCTATGGCGCGGGAGTGGCGTTGATCGCAATTTGTCTGGTGACTCAACACGTGCTGGCACGGCGTCAGGATCCGGCAAGTTTGAATACGGCATTCTTCCGGATGAACGCGCTGATTAGCGTGGTGTTTCTGGCGTCGGTCGCGCTCGGGATCTGACTTTAGCCCAAACGTTCTTTGGGGCGATAAATCCTGATCTGCATTTCGGCGCTGCCAGTGTAATACGCCGATACGTCCGCCAACGACATCAAGAGCCATGGCGTGCTCATGGAAACGCCGTTCTTGGTGAAGACGATGTCATCGGCAATGTACACGCACGAATGGATGACGCCGCCGGAGGGTTCGGTAAAGGTGAGCACGTCGCCCAAACGCAGCTGAGCCACAATCTCGTAGTAATTCTCAATGAGTTCCTTGGTCGCGCCGGCAACAGTAGCGAGATTGTCGTCGGGTTGGTCGCGGAAAAAGTTGAGGGATGTCCAATGGCAGTTCTGTGGCACGGCAGACGGACCCAACGATGCCAGCGGATAGGTGTTCAACAGCGTCCGGGCGAATTTCGGCAGTAACACAAAGGCGGTGACTGTGCCGCCGCCCTGATGCCGCGCCACCGACTCAAGGGTCGGGAGAATATCCTTGCTGCGGCCACCCGCGTTCCAGTATTGGACCAGCGGTCGAACATCCTCTCCTCCTGCGATTCGCAATCGCAACTGCAACGAGGCCCGGCGCGTCAAGACGCTCAACAGACGAACGCGCTCGGCGTCGTCCGCCAAGCGGGGAGAGACCAAATCCATGTCGGCAAACGCCAGTCCGGTGCCGCGCTGGTAAAGAAATCGCCGCACCAATTGCACTGTATCGGTCTTCAAACGGCTGTCGGCAAACCATTCCTCCACTTTGTCAGCGCGGTATCGGTATGGATTTGCCTGTCGTTCATTCTCCTGGCTCTCTCCCAGCAATCCATAGAGGCGGCTGCGCACATCAGCGCTCAGGTTCCACACAAAATCCGGCGAGGGATCGAGATAGGTTCCCGTGGCGGTTTCCATCCACGTGCCGTTCAACCCGGCGAAGTGGGGCGCGCTCAAGCCAATGGCGCCCAGATATTGCTCCACTTGCGCCCGTGATTTTCCCTGAAAGAACCAGTGGAGTTTTCGGGGAGCGGCATCGCGAAGATCCACATACTCGTCGGGAGGTTCGAGCACCAGGCGCCAGTACTCCAAGTTGCCCCACCGACCAGGCCGGCAATGCGTCACACCATTTGTCTTGGCTTGGTCGCCGCCACGCCAACTCCCTTGTTGCAGGCCGCAGAATGTCTGATGGAGCGCAAGGAAAATAACAAGCACCCACGGCGCGACCAACAAAGTCCACAGCATCACCAACACTCGCCGTGTCAGGTGTACTGTAACGTCCTTCTCTACAGACAACCCTCTTGGGTTCTTTCCTTCCGATGCCATCATGGGCTTCAGTTTCTTTACCTCGCGCTCAAGATAGAACTTTGACGGATGATGTCAACCACCGCTTCCGTCAACTTGATCGGAACAAATCCCCGCTTGACGCTGGCAGTCATAAGCGGTAAAAGAAGCGTAACTTACGGCGTCAAGGAGGCGCGTGGGGGAATTGACAATTTAGATGTTTGGCACGTTTCTAAACTATTTTTCCACCGATATCGGGATCGATTTAGGTACCGCGAACACGCTTGTTTATGTGCGTGACCGCGGAATTGTATTGCGAGAGCCGAGCGTGGTTGCCATCGTCACCGGGACGAGCCACGTCAAGGCGGTGGGAGACGAAGCGAAGCGGATGTTGGGCCGAACGCCAGGCAACATCACCGCCATTCGCCCCATGAAAGACGGCGTCATCGCCGACTTCGACATCACCGAAGCCATGTTGCGGCATTTCATCCAGAAAGTTCACAACAACCGCTTTGGCATCAAACCCCGCGTGGTCGTCGCTGTTCCCAGCGGCATTACCGAAGTCGAACGTCGCGCCGTCAAGGAAAGCGCCATTCACGCCGGCGCAAGAGACGTCCGTTTAGTCCCCGAACCGATGGCTGCGGCCATTGGCGTGGGGTTGCCCGTGCAGGAACCGGCGGGCAATATGATTGTTGACATCGGCGGCGGCACAACCGAAGTGGCCATCATCAGCCTGGCGGGTATCGTGCTCAGCCGCAGCGTGCGCGTGGCAGGAGATGAACTGGACGAAGCCATCGTCCAATACATGAAACGCGCCTACAACCTGGACATTGGACCCCGCATGTCGGAAGACATCAAGATCAACGTCGGTTCAGCCTATCCGCTCGAACGCGAGTTGACCATGGAAGTCAAAGGCCGCGACCTCGTTGCCGGGCTTCCCAAAACCTTGACCGTCACCTCCGAGGAAATCCGCGAAGCGGTGCAAGAGCCGGTCTCGACCGTGGTCGAGATTATTCGCGGCACCCTCGAACGCTGCCCGGCGGAACTTTCCGCCGACCTTGTGGACCGCGGCATTGTGCTGGCCGGCGGTGGCGCGCACATCCGGGGCATTGACAAGCTTCTGGCCGAAGAAACCGGGCTTCCCGTTCACGTGGCCGACGACCCGCTCAGTGCGGTCGCCATGGGCACGGGCGTGGCCCTCGAACACTTCGATTTGCTGGAAACCTGATCCATCCAACGTAGGCCTCCCCACTCGCGCGCAAGTTGAAATAGCAAGGTAGTAGTTGAAGCGAGAGAATTTTGTAATCATCGGGTTGTTCGTGCTGGCTTGGGCTTTATTGCTAGGCCAGCCCACGGCTTTTGGCGCGCATCTCCGCAAGTTCTGCGTCATGCTCGCCACGCCGTTCGAGCGGATTGCCGACCTCATCCCCGCCTTCCACACTTCCGCCGACAACGCCAAGCTCCGCGCCGACAACAATGGCCTTCGCCGCCAAGTCGCCGAACTCCAACACCACCGCGCCGAGAACCAACAACTCCGCGCCCTGCTCCAGATCAAGCAAGCTGCCCCGTGGCGTACCGTCGGCGCGCGCGTCATTGGCCGCGACGCCTCCAACTGGTGGAAGAGCATCCAGATTGACCGCGGCGCCAATGATGGCGTCCGCCCTAACCAACCCGTCCTCAGCGCCAGCGGCCTCATCGGCAAAACCATTTCCGTTTCCTCCGGCGAAAGCCGCGTTCTTCTCCTCCTTGACGCGACCTGCAAAGTCGGCGCCCTCCTCGAAACCACGCGCGAACCCGGCATCGCCAGCGGCGCCAGCGCCGCGCTCGCCCGCGAACCACGCCTCCAGATGTCATTCGTTGACCGCAAGAGCAACGTCAAAATCGGCGACGCGGTTTACACTTCCGGTCTCGGCGGCATTTTCCCGCGCGGCATCCTCATCGGCACCGTCACCGACGCCGACCTCGACCCGCAAGGCATGTACCAGAACGTTGAACTGAAACCCGCCGCCGATTTTCGGCGACTTGAGGAAGTGATGGTCATCGTGCAATGAACTTCCTCATCATCACCACTTCCGCCCTTTTGCTCGCCGCACTCCAAGCGCGGCTCCCGACTGCTTGGTGGCTCGGCGGCATTCACTTCGAGTTTCTCCCTGCGCTTGTCGCTTACGGCGCGCTCACCTTCCGTCACCGCCGCTGGGCCCTCACCCTCGCAGTCGTGGCCGGGCTGCTTCAGGACGCACTCTCGGCAGGACCGTTCGGCCACACCGTCGCCGCGTACGCGCTTGCCGCTTTCATCCTCGTCGCCCTCGCCCGCGCCTTCGACCGCGAAGGGCTTTGGATGCAAATGCTCTCTGGCGCGATTGCCAGTGTCGCGGCTTCACTGCCCTTTGTCGGCGCTCACGGCGCTATTCCGAAGCTTCTCCTGCTCGCCGTGCTCAGCGCTGTCGTCACGCCGTTCGTCTTCTTTGTGCTCGACTTCGCCAAATGGAGGACGCGCCCCGTATGATCCCGCTCGACGCCTCCCCACGCCTCCGCATCCTCGGCGGCATCATTGCCGGTGGACTGCTCGTGTTGCTGCTGGCGCTGTTCCGCACGCAAGTCCTCAACGCCGAGATGTACGGTACGCGCGAGCAAACACAATCGCTCCGCCGCATTCGGATGCCCTCGGCGCGCGGTGACATCGTGGACCGGCGCGGCGTACTCCTCGCCAACAACCGTCCCAGCCACGACGTCGTCATTTACCTCGACCAGCTTCGCGGCTCGAAAAAGCAGGACATTTACCGCGTCGTCAGTTCCAACCTCGCCGTCCTCGCCGAGGCGATGCAGATGCCGATAACATTGACCGAGCGTGATATCCGGACGCATTACCAGAAGCGTCGTCCGCTGCCGCTCACTGTCTGGCGCGATCTGCCGTCGCAAACGCAAGCAATGTTCGCCGAGCGCGCCGCCCACTTGCCGGCAGTGGACCTCATCGCGACGCCGATCCGGCAATACCCGAATGGTTCTTTGGCCGCGCACCTGCTCGGATTCTCCGGGCAGGCCGAGCAGCCCGACGACGCGGACGCCGACGAGTTCTACTATTACCAAGCCGACACCGCCGGCAAACAAGGCATTGAGAAGACCTGCGACGAAGCGCTCCGCGGCGCGCCCGGCGGACGCACCATCCGCGTCAATCCGAGCGGGCGCAGCGTTGGCGAAGTCGGTTTCAAGCCTGCCGAGCGCGGTGACCGCGTGACGTTGACGATTGACGCCAACATCCAGCGCATCGTCGAGACCGCGCTCGACAACGCTCCGCTCTCCGCCGGCGCGGAACTGCGAGCCGCCGCCGTCGTGCTCGACCCGCGCACCGGCGAAGTGCTCGCGATGGCGAGCCGTCCGACGTTCGACCCAAACCTGTTCACACCCGGCGCGCCTGCTGAGCAAATCTCGTGGGTCCTGCGCAACCCGGCCAGCCCGCTCTTGAACCGAGCCACGCGTGAACATTATCCGCCCGGCTCGACGTTCAAGCCGATCACGTTGCTCGCCGCACTCGACTCCGGCACCGTCAAGGCAAGCGACACGGTGACTTGCGAAGGTTCGCTGCAAATTGGCAACCGCCCGTTCGGTTGTTGGAACAAACACGGACATGGCCGCGTGGACGCCGCGGCAGCAGTGCGATGGTCGTGCGACGTCTGGTTCTACGAGAAAGGCATGGCGACAAAGGCGGACAACATCGCCAAGATGGCAACCGCATTCGGCCTTGGTCAGTGGTGTGGGTTCGACGTGGGCGGTGAAGTTGCCGGCCTAGTGCCGACACCGGGCTGGAAACGGATGAACCACGGCGAACGTTGGTGGGACGGCGACACGGCGCAGTTGTCCATCGGCCAGAGTTTCCTCCTTACGACGCCGCTGCAAATGGCGCGTGTGACCGCCGCACTCGCAAACGGCGGAACGTTGTGGCGACCGTTTGTCGTGCGCCGGATTGATACCGCTGATGGAGTGCTGGTCAGCGAGACGAAACCGGAACATTTCCGGAACATTTCCTCGCCCAACCTGGAGTTCGTCCGGCAGGCGATGTTGGCGTCGGTGCAGGCGCCCGACGGTACCGGCCATCGCGCCGCGGTGCAAGGTCTCAACGTCGCCGGCAAGACCGGCACGGCGGAGGCTCATATCCGCGTTGACGGTGCGGCGCGGCCCGTCAAGCGGGCGTGGTTCATCGGGTTCGCGCCGTACGAAGCGCCACAAGTGGCGTTGGCCATCGTGTTCGAGCAAGGCGAAGGCGGCGGTCACACAGCGGCGCCGGTGGCAGGACAAATTCTTGCGGGAGTTTTTGGGAAGTCGGCTGAGCGAGTGAACCGAGGGGGGACGTATGTTGACTAATCGTTCCCTGCCGTTGTTCAAGCGGATGGATTGGCTGCTGTTCACGGCGATGGTGATGCTGGCCATCGGTAGTGTTTGCTTTATTTTCAGCGCGTCATACCGCGGGCCGGGACAACCGATGCCGGAGTTTCACCGGCAACAGATAGTCTGGTTTGCCGCGGGGCTGGCGTTTTACATCGCGGTGATGGCGGTGGATTACCGCCTGATTTGTCAATGGGCAACCGTGTGGTATGTATTGGCGATTTTGTCGCTGGTGCTGGTGTTGGTGATTGGCGTGAAGGTGTACGGCGCTCGCCGGTGGCTCGGCTGGGGCCGCCTCGGCATTCAACCGGCGGAGGTGGCGAAACTGGCGGTGATTGTGGCGCTGGCGTATTACCTGTTTCATCGAACGCTGGAACAACGGCGCGGTTGGAGCACGGTGGTGGGCGCGATTGCGTTGATCGGAATGCCGTTGTTGTTGATTTTGGTCGAGCCGGATCTCGGCTCGGCGATGACGTTGATCCCGATTGTGTTCGGGATGTTGTTCGTGGCCGGCGCGCGTGGCAAACACCTCGTGCTGGCTGCGCTGTTGGGTTTGTGCCTGACGCCCGTGGCGTGGTGGCACATGAAAAAATATCAGCGCGAGCGGTTGACGGTTTTTCTGAATCCAAACCGTGACCCGCTTGGCGCCGGCTGGAACTTGAACCAGTCGTTGATTGCCGTCGGAAGCGGCGGCGTGACAGGGAAAGGGTTCCTGCAGGGAACAGTGAACTCGCTGGGCTATTTACCGCGCACGGTGGCGCCGAACGATTTTCTTTTCAGCGTGATCGCTGAGGAGAAAGGTTTTGTCGGCACTGCCTGCGTGGTGGGGTTGTATGCCGTGCTGCTGGGGCGCGGGCTGCGGATTGCGGCCAACGCGCGCGACCGGCTGGGCATGTTGCTGGCGACAGGCATCGTGGTGATGTTGCTCTTCCACGTGTTCGTCAACATCGGCATGACCATCGGCCTGATGCCGGTGACGGGCGTGCCGCTGCCGTTGTTGAGTTATGGCGGCTCGTTCGTGCTGGTCAGCATGACGGCGCTGGGATTATTACAGAACATATGGATTCACAGGAGAAACTACTGACATGGAAGCAATCAAGAAACTGATAGCGAAGGGCGAAGAACTGTTGCTGGGACGACGCAAGCTGACGCACAAGGAAATTGTCGTGAACGCCGAGGCGCTCGAAAACCGCGTGGCGTTGATGGAACACGGCCAGCTCGAGGAGTTCACCATCGAACGCACAAGCGAGAAACGCATCGTCGCCAGCGTGTTCAAAGGCAAAATCAAGAATCTCGAACCCGGCCTGAAAGCCGCGTTTGTGGACATCGGCTTTGAGAAGAACGCGTTTTTGCACTACTGGGATATCATTCCCGAGTCGCTTGCCGACCGCGTTGACCTCGTCGAGACGCCGAACGCGCCGAAGCAGCCGCAAAAGAAGATCAGCCAGAACGACATTCCGAAACTCTACCCGCCGGGCAGCGAGGTCATCGTGCAGGTCGTGAAAGGCCCCATCGGCACCAAAGGCCCGCGCATCACCACCAACATCAGCATCCCCGGCCGTTATCTTGTGCTGATGCCGTTCGATCCGTCGCGCGGCATCTCGCGCAAGATTGACAACGACAAGGAACGCCACCGCCTCAAGAAGATCGTGGCCGAATTGAAACTGCCCGAAACCATGGGCATCATCGTCCGCACCGTCGGCGAAGGACAGAAGAAGCGCTACTTCATCCGCGATCTCGAAATCCTGTTGCGCACTTGGAGGGAGGTCGAACAAAAAATCAAGAACGACCCGGCGCCGTGCTGTGTCTTCCAGGAGCCGGATTTGATTGACCGCACCGTGCGCGATTTCCTCACCGAGGACATTGACCGCATCATCGTGGACAACGAAGCCGCCTACGACCGCATCCGCAACATGATCGGTCAGATCAGCATCCGCTCGCGCGGCAAAGCGCGCTACTACAACGAGCCGACGCCGATCTTCGCCAAGTTCAACGTCGAGCGCCAGATCGAAAACGCCTTCCGCCGGCAAGTCTGGCTCAAGAGCGGCGGCTACATCTGCATTGACGAGACCGAGGCGCTTGTCGCCATTGACGTCAACACCGGCCGACACAAATCACAGAAGGACCTCGACACCACGATCCTCCAGACCAACCTCGAAGCCGCCGAGGAAATCTGCCGGCAAATGCGCCTGCGCAACATCGGCGGTCTCATCGTCGTTGACTTCATTGACATGCGCCACCGGCGCGACCAGCAACAGGTCCTCCAGAAAATGCGCGAAGGCGTCAAACGCGACAAAGCCAAGACCCGCATTCTGCCGATCTCACAGCTCGGCCTGTTGGAAATGACCCGCCAGCGCCACAGCGAGAGCATGACCAGCGCCGTGTACGAAGATTGCCCGTATTGCAAAGGCAAAGGCATGGTCAAGAGCGCCCTTTCGATGTCCGTCGAAATCCAGCGCAAGATCAGCGA
>CAZNOK010000033.1:0-31350 GCA_964574605.1 uncultured Verrucomicrobiota bacterium | reverse complement strand
TTCCCGCAGCCTCATTCAAAACTTACAAGCGAATTCTTGGACAGACTCCTAGGCACGTCTCAACATTCGTTCCGTGAAATGCGGCACTTGTGAAGTTCGCGCTACCGGCAAGACACAGCGTCCGGCCCTTCAAATGGAAAGCGATCAACTTGGCATGAAGACGGCGGCCTTTGTCTGTCACCACTTCGTATAGCCGCACGCCGCTGCCGTGTCGCCTCAGAGCTGCCACGGGAAGGTTCGATGTGTGTTGCTGGGCCACCAAGTCAACCGTACATTCCGGCCAATGCTTCCTCAACCGGGCAAGAAGGCCAAGATCGCTATCGTAAAACGGAGAAATCACAGACACTTTCGATGGCGTGCTGCCTTTCAATCGTCGCACGAGCCAATCCCAAATTGGCTGGTCTACTGTGGAAACAAGTTGAATCTCAACAGTGTTGTCACGCTCCGCTTGTTGAGTCTCCAGCCATGCCAAATCCTCCGGCAACTCCTTCAGCCACTGGGTGGCCATCGCAAAGGCTTGGCCAGTATCGAGCTTGGCAACGGCTTCGAAGAATCGCAACGAATCGTGAACCAACTTGCGATGATTTGGTGGAAGATTCTGCGTGCAATCCATCGACAAGCAGTTGAGCAATTCCAGATTGTGCGTGCAGCCCGCTTGCGTGAGATTGTTGCTCCCGCAGATCAACTGTGCAGCCTCCGAAGAAAGTAACAGCGTCAACTTGGGATGGAACACACCGCGCGTCGGTCTGACCGGCACAACGAGATAACGACGATTGAAGCAGCGGGTGGCCACGCTTTCAAGTTGCATGCGCTGATACTCGCTCGCATCCATGAATACCAACACTCGGCGTGCCTGCTCCAACGCCTTCGTGCGCAGTATCCGCGCCTCGAAAAACACCGGGTCGAAGTTAAACGTCGAGAAGATGGCAACCGTTGCCCGGTTTTGGCCAAAAAGGTTCAAGTAGTCAGTGTACTTCATGAGCCGCTTGTTTTCCGAAGTTCGATTTCCAAGCACTCGCTACCCTTCCGGGTCAGGCGATACACATCTCTCGCATCCGAGTCGCGTTGTGTGTAGCCGAGATCGACCAGAATTTGCAGAGCACTACCAAGTCGAGAGTTTGTCACCGCAATTGTGTCGTAGTGAAGATTGCGCCAATACAGGCGGCGCTGGTCGCTCTGAAAGAACGCCTTCGCCTGAGCACCGCTTTTCTCAAAGGACAAAACCTCGTGGAGTCTCACCACGAAGCGATTGACGATGAATGTTCCCAACTCGCCCCAAGGTGTATTCCAGAAATCGCCAAAACGGTTTCGCAATTCGGTTAGGACCACCGGTATCGTCACATCTTCGTAGGGTTGGTCAACCGCATTAGCAAGCCAATTGCCGTAATCCGAATTCTCCCACCTCACGAATCGCATCAGGGCCACGGAGAGCATCACCAGCGCGAGTGCGGCTCCTTCGGGGGTGTCAAAACCCGCTTCCACACGAATCAGATAATCCAGCCGTGATTCGGACAGAGGATGCAGAAGACGAACGCTTCGATCAAACACCTTGCTGGCAGAAGCTTCTGCGGTGGGCAGGTTGACTCCACAGATGCCAGCGATCTCGCGTGGGGTCATCTGCAAAAATCGTCGGGGCAGCACACTGCCTAATCGGCCGGCAATTGCTTTCTGCACCGCAGCCGAGTTCAGACTCACCAACAACTCCGCGTGGCTCACACCGCGAAGCCCAGCCTCCCGTGCTTGGCGAACAACAAACACAAACAAAGTTTCTAACGCTACCGACAAGTAGTAGTGGAAATGGAACATCCGCCAGCGGTTGGCAATGTCTTGGAGGACGCGGGGGATGCGAACCGCAATCTTATCCTCACCGGTGTAATCAGAAGTTATCTCCCCAAAATAAACAACATCGTTGAAAGTCACCGTGTTCAAACCACTGGTGTCTTGGTTCAACTGTCGGATGAGTTCCAGCAGTAGCACTAGCGTGTCCCGGCGTAAGCCATGTGCAGCCTCGGGTTTACCTCTGCGACAGAAGAATACGTCGCGCAGAATATCCAAATCAGGTCCGCCCACTGTCAATTCACAGAGCCCCCCGCACGCGCCCCAAGCCGCTAGTTCGTTCAAAGCGCAGTTATCTGGATTCGTCGGTATCTTGCGCACGCACGCCACGCTCCTGACGGCCTTCCCATAGCTCTCTGCGAGCGCCCGTCCCAATCGTGACAATTCGAGGTCATCGAAGCTGAACGTGTCCTTCACTTCCCCGTCTTCATCCAGTTCCACGCCTTCCCTTTCAACAAACGTACCGAGGTTCACCAACGACGCGTAGTATGCGTAAAGCGCCGGATTCTTTGCGAAAGACAACTTGGTTAGTTTAGGCTGATTCCGCCCTCGACTTTCATACCAAGCCAGTCCTTTCTCACTGCCCACCAACCTGCCCCCGATGCACGGCCGGCCATCGTGGTGGGTGATGCAGCCCAACGTCAACGCCCGTTCCCGTAAGCGAACCGCGTCGTCCAGCCCTTTGTCCTGTCGCGTTCCCTTCTGATGCTGCCGATAATCGGCCACGCACCATGGTAAGAAAGAGAAGTAGCGTGCACGGGGCGTAATGGACGTAATGCAATACAGAAGCTGCCCGGCCAACCGATTTGAAACTCGCCCCGATAACCCCAGCGGATCTTTTCCCTCTACCACCGGAACCATCTTCGTCCAACTCAGCAGGGCCTCTCTCATGTTGTCTGTTCATGCCAGAAAGCTGACTCCCTCGCAAGAATGATATGCAGCCGGTTATAGACGATCTGCCCCATCCACGCTTGGTAAACGTGAATCAGACAATGCGCGTATAGCTGAACTAAATCACGACGGCCCTCTTTCATCGGCGATGATGAGTAGGTTGTCGGCCAACGGCAGCGTGTCCAACGCGTCGGTCTACTGTCCCTGCGCGACTATCCGTTCAGAGACGGTCAACATCGCCAGTAATGCGGCGATGATGATCTTGTGATTCACTTCAGCACCACACCTTTCTGCGCCAGCAGCACTGGTGCGTCGTAGAGGGGGATGTCTTTGAAGATGGTGAAGTCGCCGGCCTTTACGATGCGGTTCGAGGGGATTTCGTAAATGCGACCGGACACCAAGTCAACCCAAACCGGATTCTTGATGGCAAGCCCCTTCACGACAACTTGCGATGGTCGTGTCACAAACGCATCGTCGGGCGTTCCGGAATTGTTCCAGAGCACCACGAGATTCTGACCGGTCTTCTTGTTGCGATAGGTGAAACTCGCCGTTGACTTGTCGTACATGACCGCAACGGACGGTTCCTTGATGCGTTCCAGTGTGTTGTCGAACACAGCCACGCAGTTCTGAACCGAATAGTAGGCGAGCTTGATCCCGTCCACCTTCTTGTCAGCGGTCGCGTGCAGCAATCCTTTGCGATTGATCTCGCGTCCTGTGTGGTTGAAGTCGCAGATCGTGAAGACGGACGATTCAACGTCGTGTCCGAGGTCGCCGAGCATCCGGCGCAAGTCCCACTTGGCCTGGCTGAACTCCGTCCACGGATGATTCGAGAGCGCGAACTTCGTCGCGGTTTCCGACGGGCAACCGTTCTCGCCCTGCCGCATCTTGGCTTTCGTTGAGTATTTCGCCAGCGTCGCCTTCAACTCCTCGACTTTTTGATACGTGCTGTCAGGATTGAAGTCGTAGCCGTGGTAGATGAACCAGTGGAACAGGTCCACCTTCCCCTTCTCCGCCAGCGCCTTCAGACAACTCTCCAACAACTTCGGACTCGAACTCGCCAGCGACAACCCAGCGATTCGCGCGTCGGGAATCACGCGCTTGATGATCTCCGCTGTGCGGATGTTGAATGCGGCGATGTCCTCAGGCGTGTGTTTTTTGTTGATGTCCGGCTCGTTCCACATCGCCCAGTCGCGGACTTTGCCTTTATACCGCTCCGCCATCGCCTCGACCCAACGGTCCCACGCCGCTAGTCCCTCCTCGGAAGTGGGAAACCCGCCGGCCAAATCCCAACCGCCGCCGCCTTTATAGACTGTGTTGCCGTAGCCGGTTTCCAGTAGAATATTCAGGCCGCGTCCGAGCGCGTCGTCAATGATCGTGTCGAGCCACGTGAAATCATAAACACCTTTCACCTTCTCCGTCTTAGCCCAGCCGCCTTGCAGACGAATGGTCTTGATGCCGAGCGGCACGATGTATTCTTTGTATTGCTGGTAATCCGCAAAGTCACGGTCGAGCGTCTCGCAGCCCAGCATCCAGTTCGATCCCGCAATCTCATCCGCGCTCCGAGGTTTAATGACTCCGATCTGTTTCAAGCCGGGATTCAACGGCGTCTTGGCGCGGTCCGGTGACGTGTCAATCTTCGGTCCCGCCAGCGCCACGCTGCACATGGCAAGTGCCATTGCCAAACTAAAGATGTTCTGCGTTTTCATTATTTTGCCTTTCTTGGATTGGGTGTTGATTTCACACTGAACGACGGTTGATTCGGATTGACGGTCAAATCCCAGCATTGATCGCCGGTGCGCACGACTACGGTGGCGCCCGTTTCCACCGTGACGGGCGCGTTGTCGAGTGACACGGCCCAGACGTAGGTGGTTTCCTTCGCTTTGCGGCGGAACAACACGAGCGGCACTCGGTGCTCGGTGCTGGCGCCGACGCCGGTGCCGGTGATGATCTCGGTTGGCTGACCGCCGGCGAGCGTGATGGCGCAGTCAGCCAACACGGTGACGCCTGTGGCACTGGCGCGTGTTGTGGCGCTGGCGATGTGTTTGTAACCGGCGACATCAGGCGGCGTCCACGACTGGCCTTCAGGGAGCGCCTGCCACGTTCCGTTGACATGGCAAACAACGTCGAAGACGCGTTCTTTGTCGGCAGACACGTGATCAACAATGACCACAAGATTCTCGTTGAGGAGAGCAGCAGTGCGCACGAAGCGGACGCCTTTGTAGATCGGGCCGGCATCGGTGATCGCGTAGTCCACGCTGTTGACCGCGCCAAACGCCATGCACTTTCCTTCTGCCTGTGCTTGGGATTGTTCGTCCACGACAAGCGTGTTGTGCGCGAAGGTGGTCTTGTCCCAGCTTTTGTGCAACGGCGAAGAGTACAGGTGCATACCGGCATCCGGCATGACGATGCGACCGCGCGTGTAGAGGATGAAATGATTTTTGTCGTTGTGACCGTGGCCGCCACCGTGCGGGCCGTATTTGAGGCAGAGCCATGTGGCATCCTTGCCGGTGCCGCGTTCGAGGATCGCGTAGCCGGAGGCGGGACTGTTGCGGGAACCGCGCGCGACATTTAGCTCGCCTTTCGGGAGTTGCGGCGCGCCATACCACAAGGCGAGTTCGCCACGGCGCCGTCCCGCAACCAACAGCGGCACGAACAACGGGTCGCGCCAGCGCGCGTACGCCAACTCGTAGTAATCGGCCTGCGCAATCAGCGAGACAGGACCGCTGTCGTTAAAATTCGGCAGGACGAGATTGGGCATGGCGAGCGAGAGCGGGCCGTCGAACAAGCTCTTGTAACGGGCATCATAAAGATTGACGCCGCAATGTCTCGCCGCCTCCGCCAGCGGCCATAATCCTTTGATTGTGTAAAAGTGATACCCGCTGGCGCCTTCGAACCACATTCCGTCGTCGCGGACACCTTGTTTGATTTGCTGGCGAAAACCGCATTTCGGGTCATCAATGGCGATCTGGATCAAACGCTCGTCGCCCAGCAGGTAGCCCACCGATCCAATCGCGGAGTTCAGCCAGCAGCGGATGTTGTGGATGCCGTGCGTGCTGGGAAGGATCACTTCGTTGAGAGCTGGACGAAAAAGTTTTTCCTCCACGAGCCGGCGTTGCTCGACCGTGAGCGTATCCCAAATGAGATCGGCGCCCTGTGCCACGGAAATCAACCACGACGCCTCGCTGAGTGATTGCGACGCGACGCGTCCGCCGCGTTTCGGGCGGCCATAGTTGTCGTGAAGCGGATAACTGAGATATTTCGCAGCGTACGCGACGAGGATTTCGCGTGCTTTCTCGCCGTAACGGCGGTCACCGGTGACTTGGAACACCACACCCGCATCCCGCAACAGTTGCGCATAATCACCATGAACGCCCATGATGGTGTTGCCATCGAAATCGAGATGCGCTTCGCGCGTGTCGCCGCGCAGAATGTGGTTGCCGACCGGGCAACGATGCTCCCATTCCCAGGTCCCGATTCGTTTCCCCAGACGGAGATGCGCGCCGTGTTTCGGACAGACATAGTTGTGGCTCCAATTGCCGCCCCGTGTCGGCAGGTCAACAGGCTGCGACAGCCCCTTGTCCACGCTTGCTTTGTAAGCCGCCCATGCAGGCCGAGCGGTTCGCTGTTTCAACGCAGCGATGTCGTGACGGTCGAGCAACAACCGCGGATGCGGCGGCAACGGCTCAGCCATCGCGACCGCTGATACCAACGCCAAGCAAATGTAAATGGCTCTCATTCGCGCAATTTCTCCGCTCGTCCGACAAGCAAGAACAACCCCAGTTCCGGCCGCAATGTCGGCACCAATACCGACAACACCTGCCGGTCAATGTAGTGGATGACCGTGGACAGAAACAGCAGAGCCAGAATCATCCAACCTAGTGGTGTAAGTTGCATGGATCGTGTCATGTCATTTGTCCTCTGATATCTTCCTCAAGAGTTCTCCCAAGTCAGCGATGTAAACCTCGCGCGTGCTGTTGGCGAAACCGTTGAATACGACATACCGCCCCGCGTACCACGCCGGGTGCGGGTCCACCCGAAACTCACCTCGCGTCGAAGAGACAAAGATGCGAACGATGTTCGTGCAGGTGTTTTTCTGGGTGTCAATCAAACGCAGTGGAACCGAGCCGTCGGCGAATGCCACCTTCTCGGATGGGTAGGCGTCGGTGATGATGAACCGGCCATCGGGATGAAACGATGGATGACCAGAGCCGTACTTGAAAACAGTTTGTCGTTCACTGCCATCGAACTTGAAGGTAACCAGTTCCAATTGGGGGTCATCATCAATGTTGAGATTCATGCTGAGGTGAATGCCATCGGGGCACCAATTGATGTGGTGGCCACCGCGCGCCCATTGCGCGGCGGTGACGGCTGTGCGGATGTCGCTGCCGTCACGGTTCATGGTGATGACGCTCATTTGCCGCTTGCCGCCGGCCAGCGGCGCCCATTGCACGGCGGTCAGCAGCCGCGTGCTTTGCGGGTTCCACTTGGCTTGGAAACAGTAGTATTCGTGTTTCTGGGGATCGGGAATCTGGATGGAAGGCACAGCTTGTTCGTAGATGGTCTTCAGCGAGACCAACATCCGACACTGGCCGGTCCGGATGTCAGTCACGTACAGCCCGTCGTCAGCCACAGGCCCGACATTCCTGCCGACGCGGTCCTCAGGAATGATCACGCCGTAACCCGGTTGCGTGCGCCTTGATTTGATGAGGTTGTGGGACACCAACGCGGTGCCATCACGCGAGACCTCGAACACGGTGCCTTTCATGTTGCGGCGCTTGCCGGTGCTTGGATCAAGTTGCACGGCAAACGCCTTCCATGTGCGCGCGTCCACATCGTTGAAATACAACTCTGCGTCCGAGCGGCCCCACTGGACATTCGCCCCGACTTGGAATTCCCAACCACGGGATTGCGCGACCACACGTTCCTCGCCCGTCTGCAAATCAATCACCACCACTTCACCAGTGTCGCCGGGACTTGGGGGCCGGTTTTCATAGGGCAAACGCAACACCGCCAGAAACCGTCCCGAAGGACTGATGGGCGATGTTCCAAAAAAACGGTGCAATATCCGTTCACCAGGCATGACATAAACCGGAACAGCCGGTTCATACTTGGTGTAGCGCGAAAACCGGCTCAACGAGGCGATCTCCTGCCCCTGAGCGGTGACCGAACACAGCCCGACAAGGACGCGGACGCCAAACAGCGCCATTGGCCTATCCAGCGGTTTCAGATCAACGACGTGCACAGAAACCGCATTGGCCACGAGCATCAGGCTCAGCAGGAGAATCCCAAGCGGAGAAAAAGCGGTTCGACGTCTCATCAGTGGCAACTCCTCTGAACTACGGTTTCTTTCCGACGAGATAGCCGAAGGCATCCATCTCCAGAGTTGCGACGGCGACCTTGACGCCATTGGTCATCAACAACGAGCACTTCGCCGGCAACTCGGCTTTCACCTTGAGCTTCCGGTTCGAGAGGCTGACCACGGTGAAAATTTCGTTGCGGCGAAACGCGAGCACCGCATCCGGCTGGTCCGTGTCGAGCCAAACAACTTCGCTGTTGGCGAGCGACGGCTCAGTGCGGCGCAATTGGCAGAGTTGTTGGTGAAAGGCATACTTGGCCTTCGACTTCGGCAGACAAGCCGCTTCCCAACGGATTGGCCAGCGGGCATAGATGCTCTGGTGCGACGTGTCGCCGATTTCCTGGCCGTTGTAGAGCATCGGCACGCCGTCGAGGGTGAAGTTGATGACCGACATCGCCGCCGCGCCGCGTTCACTGCAGATCACCTCGGCACGGAGCAAATTATTGACGATGTCGTGATTCTCTGTGTAGCGGAGGAATCGCGCGCCACGCGGTCGTCCTGCGCGCGTCTTCTCCCATAGCGCGCGCAATGAGGCCACCGGTTCGCCGCGCGCACAGACGCGAGTCAACGCATGATACCACGGGTAACTGTAGTTCACATCAAAGGCAGCCAGTTGATCGCTTTGACGGTTTCCTTCCGCCAGCATCACGAGGTCAGGGCGGATCGCATTAAGCCGAGTGCGAGCTTCCTCCCAAAACTCCAGCGGCACCTTGTCGGAGACATCGCATCGGAAACCGTCCACATCGAACTGCTTCACCCAATGCTCCATATTTGCCCAGAAATACTCGCG
Organism: uncultured Verrucomicrobiota bacterium; assembly: GCA_964574605.1. Taxonomy (GTDB): domain Bacteria; phylum Verrucomicrobiota; class Verrucomicrobiia; order Palsa-1439; family Palsa-1439; genus CAIKAP01. The sequence continues at coordinate 22,477 of CAZNOK010000033.1, read as the reverse complement.
CACTTGGCGGCTGTTCCAGTTGATCATCGGAAAGTTATACGCGCCCAACACGACTTTGCCGCTCCCGTCCTGCTGGAAGAATCCGGGCCGTTTCATCAGCACACATGTCGGCCCGGAATGCATATAGACGAGGTCCATCAACACACGCAGACCGAGTTTGTGCGCCGCAGCGACGAACTGGCGCAAGTCCCGCTCGCTGCCATATTCAGGGTCAATCCGGTTGTAGTCTTTGATGCGGTAAGGATTGCGCGGGTTGTTTGTCCCGGAAGCTTTCTGACGCGGACTCCAAAACTCCTGGCGCATGTCAGGATCAGCAAGCTGTATCGGCGGCAAATAAACGATGTTCGCTCCGAGGTCAGCCATATGTGGCAGTTTTTTCGCAGCGGCACGTAATGTTCCTTCGGGGCTGAAGGATCGGAGCCAGACCTGATAGATCACGCCGCGCGTCAACCACTCCGGCGATGGCCGGGCAGGAAGCGATGAAAGATCTTGCGCAAACACTGTCGCGCAACCAAAAAAGATGCAAAGAAACCACTTCATTTTAGAAATACCCGCCTTTCTCGGTGATTTGATGGATGCTCTGTCCTTCGGCAACCCAGCCGAAGATTTTCTTTTCGTTCGCACGGATTTCCTCGGCGCGAACCAACACGTCGTAGGCAATGTCGCGCGGGACGCAGACCACACCGTCACAGTCGGCAAAAATCACGTCGGCGGGCTTGATGACCACATCGCCGATCTTGATCGGAATCTGGTAGTGCGTGATCAGGCAACGCCCCAGCGAACCATTGGGAATCCGATACTTGTAATAGACCGGGAACGGTTTCTCCAAAATCTGTTTCGTGTCGCGGATGCCGCCGTCAATGCACGCCGCCTTCACACCTTTTCCGTACGCGGTTGCCGTCATCACGCCGCCCCACAGCGTCGCCTTCTCGTCGTTCGACGTGTCCCACACGACAAACGTGTCCGCGCCCATGTCGTCGAGCATTTGCGTGCGAAACGTCATCTCGCCGGTGATCTTTACGTTCGGCGCGCTTTTGACCGTGAACGCAATCCCGGCGACGACATCGCTATCGCGCAACGGACGCAGATACCCCGGCAACGACTGGTCGAGCAGACAGAACTCGCGGAGCACATCGCTGATCGCGCCCGTGTAAAGCTGCTCGTAACGCTTGAGCAACTCCTTCACGGGCACCGGGAACGGTTTGGTGGAGACGCCTTCGCGCTGAGCGATGAGCTTCTCCAGCTTCATCATCTTCGCTTCTTTTTGCAGCATGTTTTCGTTGTTCATAATCTCGAACCTTTCTTGTGATCCTCAGAATCTTTGCCGTGCAGCCAGCGGAGTCCGGCCGGCCAGCCGCGCGCCGACATCGTCAGGATGGAACGGTAGTATTCATTCACGCCACTGACCGTGTAGTCGAAGTTCGCCGAATCCGCGACGAAGTAGTTGGCAATCGCGGCGCAATGAAATTGGGCCGCCGTTGAGTAGGGTGTGTCTTTCCCTCTGGCGTGCGCGGCGATCAATTCCGGTTGGTTCATCAACTCCCAAGTCGAAGCGGGCTTGCCGTTCGCGTGCCGGTACACAACGCCGGACGAAGTATCCACCGCGCCCCATACTCCGTCGGCCCAGACCTCGATGATGACGTGGCCGCGGTAGGCGCGTGCAGTGTCTGCCAGCATCACAAGCCGCGACGGAAAGCCCGCCACTTGGCAAAGCGCACAACCGACTCGCGCCACGTCCGTGCACCAGTTCGAGCCGCGCTCGATAATCTCCTCCTCCGTTCCGCCGACTCGCATCGCATCGAAGTCCTCAGTGGCGCGCTTTCCCAGTGCAGCGCAAAATTCTGCAATGCCAGCGACACGGTTCGCACACGCCGACGCAACGCAATGCTCAAGCTTCGGTCGCGTTGCTGCATGGTACACAACGCGAGTCGGCGTGAAATCTCGATAGAGAAACTCCGCCGTCTCCCCACACAGCCGCACCATGTTTTTCATCAGCACTCGATCCACCGAGCCGGGCGCGTGAGGGTCGTTTTCCAGCATCCGCTGGTAAGCCCTCCCAAACTGGCCAAGCCCACGATATGGAGACATGGAATTCATCTCATCGTCTTCCTTTAGTGAGTTGTCGCAATTCGCGGCGGATTTCGGCCTTCAGTTTAGCTTCGCTCGGCAGGTGGAGCTTGTAGCGGCTGGCGAAAATTTTTCGTTCCTGATCGGGGCCGAGCGTGTAGCGCACGACGGCATCGTTCTTGTCAGTGCATAGAATCAGTCCCAGTGTCGGGTTGTCACCGGGCGCGCGCCGCTCACGGTCGAAGTAGTTCACGTAAAGTTGAAGTTGGCCCAAGTCTTGATGCGTCAGCTTGCCCACCTTGAGGTCTATGAGCACGTAACACTTCAACACCGCGTGGTAAAAGACGAGGTCCACGTAAAAATGATCGCCGTCGAGCGCAATGCGTTCTTGGCGCGCGACAAAGGCAAAACCTTTTCCAAGCTCCAGCAGGAAGGCTTGCAGGTTGTTGAGCAGCGCCTCTTCCAGCTTCGATTCCACTAGCCGCGGCGATTCAGGCAGGCCGAGGAATTCGATCACCACCGGGTCTTTGAAAACGTCCGTCGGTGCGACGATTTCGTGACCTTTGGTGGCCAATCGTAGCAGGCCTTTCTTATCTTTACTCAGCGCGAGGCGCTCATAGAGCAGGCTGTTGATCTGCCGCTCCAATTCGCGCGCCGACCAGTTTTGTTTGACCGCCTCGATCTCGTAAAACGCGCGTGCCGCCGCCTTGTCCACACGCAGCAGCGTGCGATAGTGTGTCCACGAAAGACTCGGATGAAGCTGGCCAGGGCACCAGGATTCTGCACGCACTGCGTGCAAAATCTTGTGGCCGCACTCCTGCTCCTCGTTTTGGCTACGCACTGCGTGGCTTTTTGCGGGATCGGCCAGCAAAAGGCCACGCACTGCGTGGCCTTTTTGAGAACCTGCCAAATCGGGATAGCCGAGATAGAATTGCTTGAACGATTTCAAGTTCGCCAAGCCGTAACCACTCCCGTATTCTTCGTGCAGCTTGGCGGCTAGGCCCCGCATTAACCGCTCTCCATAGCCAGCCCGCCGTTGACCTCTTTGTTCTTCCTCGACAATCTCCCGTCCGATCAGCCAGTTCGCGACGACCTGCGCGGTGTTGACGGAACGCGCCACGCCGGCGCGCGCCGCATCGAGAATCTCGCGAACACGGCTGTATAGATTTGGTTTTGTTTTCATCGGCATTCCTCTTACTTGGTTTCGACGACGATGACTTCGTGAATTTCGACCTGTGGAACGGTGAGATGGATTTTGCCGTCTCGATAATCAAAAGGCAGCGACTGACCGGCGGGTTCGAGCATGACTTTGGTCGGCTTCTTCCGATACCGGATGGTGACAGTCAACGGACCAATGGATGGAATCGTTTCGATGATGGATTGCGTCGCGTGTGGTCCGGAGACGTTGACAAGGTTCACGAGCAACTTGCCGTGTTTGCGCGCGACGCAGACATCTACATCGCGCGAACCGGCGATCTCGACCATCGGTTCGGGAAACAATTCGCGGACGCGCTGCAAAAGCCCAGTAGCTTCAGTCGTCTCGATCCCGTGCACGGCTGGCAGCAGCCCGCTGGACTTGCCAATGAGAAGGATTCTCCCGCCGGATTTCACGTAGGCAATGAGGTCGTTCTTGAACTTTGGTTCGAGGTATTCCCATTCGGGCACAATGATGAGCGGATACTGCGACATCCGCCCGGTGAGGTGATGTTCGCCGAGGACCTCAACCGAGTACTGGTTTTCGAGCAACGTTTGGAGCGCGCTGGTGACATTGTTGTAACCGCGCGAGAACAAACCGTTGATTTTCCGGTAATGCGCGGTGGTTGAGAACAACAGCGCCACTTGCGGCACAGCCTCGGCGTCATGACAAATCGCCTGCCGCGCGCGACAGAACTTCGCCACCTCGGCCATCGCGGGCATTTCGTTCAAGCGCACCGAACCGTCGCGGTTCTGAGTGAAGTACGCTTGGAAACCGCCACCCATTGCCAGCACGACGGCGGCCTCACGCTGCAACTGGACCGCGCTTTTCTGAGCGCGCGTGGGTTTGGTGGAGAAACTCCAAGCCATCAGGTCCCACGGTTTGCCCTGCCGCGCCATGTAGCGCGCCGAGACACGCGCGGAGTTGACGCTGTTCTGCGGCGAGTAATCGCCCGAAAGGAAATCCACCGGCGCACTCACCGGCTCGGCCATGTGATCGGTGAATGCCCAGTTGCTGCACAACTGGAAGTTCGGATTCGTCTTTTTCACCTCTGCGATGTAATGGCGCAAATACCTCCGAAACGCTTCGCGGTGAAACTGGAGGAACTCAAACCAGTGCGGCTCGCCCTGCTTGCGCGGCACGGATTGAATGCCGGTGGCCTTGTGGAACGCTTTCAACGCCGGCTCGCTGTAGTCCGGCACCGACGCCCAGCATTCGCCATCCACCCACGCCCCATCCACGCCGTAATCACCGGCCAACTCGCGCAGTTGCGGGATGAGCAACTTCTCGGCGTAAGGTCCCCAGAACGACGTGGCGCGCTCGTTCGGTTTCCCGTCGGCGTTCATGGCAGCCCAGCCCGGATTCCGGATGGCCTGGCGTTCATAGACTCCGGAGTAATGCATGTAGAGCGCGACGCCGTGTTTCGCCGTGACCTCGCGCCAGACCCGCAACGGATCGCCGACAATGCCGGGCGCCGGAGTGCCAACCTTGGCTGGGTAGCTGGAGATGCCGGGATGGCCTTTGCAGTCAATCTGGATGTAATCAGGGCGAACGAGGTTGATGATGTTCTCAATCATCACCGGCGTGGTGTTCGCGCCGATGTTGGTGTCGGCGGCGTTCGCGTGGAAGTCGAAGTGAATGCCGAGAAAACTGTCCGCGCGTTTGAGACGGGTCGGCGACGACTGCTCCTGTTTCGTGGCGCAAGCGACAAGCAACATCAGAGCAATTGCCAGTGCAATGTGTTTCATCGTTGTCCTTTTTTAAGTGCGCGCCCTGCTTCTTGTGCTGCTTCGATGACAGCGCGCGCGAGGCCCGGCAATCTCGACGGGGTGACTTCGTTTGGAAAACCGATGACTGTCATCGCAGCTACGGTTCTGCCCTGTGCGCCGCGCACCGGAGCCGACACGGCATGGCAACTGGCGCGAAACGTCCCCAAGTCGCTGCACCAGCCTTTGGATTTCAGTTCACGCAACCGCTTGGCCACGTCGTCGCGCCCTTGGTGTTCCCAGCATTCTTCGGGCGCGCGTTCCAAAACCGCCGCCACTTCGTCGGCCTTCAACTCGCTCAACAACACCGCGCCCGACGAACCGAAGACGAGATGAAACGACGCGCCGATGCGCACCGCCACGGAAGTCTCCTGTGGCGACTCGCACCGAGCCACCGTCACTGCATAATCACCCTGCCGCACCGACACCTTCGCGGTGAGTTGGGTCTGCAACGCCAGTTTCTCCAAGGCCGGTTCGACCGCATCAGCGATTGCCTCGATTTGCCGCAACGGATTGAGAATGGGCAACAACCCCAACGACAACTCATGCCGGCCGCCAGCCAGAGGACGAACCCAGTCCTTTGCGATCAAGGAACGCAGCATCCGATAACAGGTCGTCCGTGGGATGCCGAGACGGATGGCCAGCGCTTTGGTGGTGGTTTCGCCTTCCTCCTCGGCCAGCACGCGCACCAACTCCATCGCCTTGGTCACGGCGGGAATGGTGTGTTTGCCGTTGCTCGACAGAACTGTTTTCACAGACCGCGAGTGTAGAATCGGACAGCGAAATGTCAATCCGCATGTGAACAGGAATAGTTCACATATGAAATGATATTCTTTCCGCTCTGTTTGCGCTATAGTGCCCTCATGTTCTTGCCAACCACGCTTGATGAAGCTCAACGCCTCGGATGGGATGCCCTCGATGTCATCCTCGTCAGCGGCGACAGCTACATTGACAGCCCCTACATTGGCGTGGCGGTGATTGGGAAGATGTTGGTAAAGGCGGGATTTCGCGTCGGCATCATTGCGCAACCAAGTCCCGCCGACATCGGGCGACTCGGCGAACCACGCTTGTTCTGGGGGGTGACCGCTGGCAGTGTAGACTCGATGGTAGCCAATTACACCGCGCTCAAAAAACACCGCAAGAGCGACGACTACACGCCGGGCGGCATCAATAATCGCCGACCAGACCGCGCGTGTATCGTCTATGCCAACTGGATTCGCCGTTTCTCGAAACCGGCAAAGCCAATTGTGCTGGGCGGAATTGAAGCGAGTTTGCGACGCATCCCGCATTATGACTATTGGGATGACAAAGTGCGTCGCTCCATCTTGTTCGACGCCAAAGCCGATTTCATCCTGTATGGCATGGCGGAGAAATCCACGCTGGAGTTTGCCGAAGCGTTGCGCGACGGAAAAGACCCCCGCGCAATTCGCGGCCTCTGTTATATCGCGAAGGAGAAACGGGACGGCTACATCGAGTTGCCCAGCTACGAGACGGTGGCGGCGGACAAGAACGCATTCATCGAGATGTTTCATACGTTCTACCGAAATAATGATCCGGTCAGCGCGAAAGGCTTGTGTCAGCAACATGGCGACCGCTGGCTCGTGCAGAACCCGCCCGCGTTGTATGCAGCCTTGCCGGAACTCGACTACGAGCGGGCACAACACCCGTTCTACGAACGGCAGGGACCGGTCAAGGCGCTGGAGACGATCCGGTTCTCGATCTCGACGCACCGGGGCTGTTATGGCGAGTGCAACTTCTGTGCGATTGGCGTCCACGAGGGGCGCACGATCCGCTCGCGGAGCGCGGACAGCATCGTGCGCGAGGCGGAACAGATCACCCGGCATCCCTTGTTCAAGGGGATCATCCACGACGTCGGCGGGCCAACGGCGAACATGTATGGGTTCGAGTGCAACCACAAACTCAAGCATGGTGCCTGTCCGAAGAAACGCTGCATCTTCCCCAACGTCTGCGCGCAATTACCGGTGGACTACCGTCCCATCGTGGACGTGCTGCGACGGGTGCGCGCCTTGCCGGGCGTGAAGAAGGTCTTTGTGGCGTCGGGCATTCGGTACGATATGAACTTGAGCGACGAGTATTTGTGCGAGTTGGTGACGCACCACGTGAGCGGACAGTTGAAAGTCGCGCCCGAACACACCAATGATTTCGTCCTCGCCAAAATGGGCAAGCCCGGCACCGACGCCCTGCTCCGTTTCAAAAAGAAGTTCGACGAACTTTCGCGCGCCGCCGGCAAATCGCAGTTTCTGACATACTACATGATTGCCGATCACCCCGGCTGCACGGATGCGGAGATGGCAGAGTTGAAGCGCTTTGCCAGCGAGAAACTTCAGACCAACCCGGAACAAGTCCAAATCTTCACGCCCACACCCTCCACGTATTCCACGTTGATGTATTACACCGAGATGGACCCGTTCACGCGCGAGCCACTGCGCGTGGAAAAACACCTGCGTCGCAAGGAACACCAGAAAGACATCATCGTGCGCAAAGGCGGACACCGTCCGCATTAGCTTCATTTCTTCTTGGCGCTGGCTTTCAACCGTTGCGCCGCTTCGCGCTGGGCTTCGGGATGCGTTGTCCTGACAGCGTATGCTATCCGGTTCACCGCCTGCACGGCCTCGGCACGCACCCCCGGCACCTCCAGCAACGGATACACCAGCGGCAATGCATCGGGATGCGCCACGCCCGCCAACGCACCAAGAACGAGTTTGCGTTCGTTGTCGCTGCGAGCAATGTCGAGCAACTGCCGGTAACGTCCGATGAGCGCCGCATCAGGTTTAGCGTTCCCACTGGTGGCAAGCCGCACAAGGCCCCGCAACGCCAGCGCGCGGAACGTTTCACTTTCCTGTTGCCCGCAAATTCCCGTCAGCGTGTCCCAGACCGCGAGGTCTGGCCAGTCGGCCAGAGTGCGCATGGCGGTCTCGCGGATACGCGTGTCGCTGTCCTTCAACGCGCCACTCAGCGTGGCGAGCGCCTTCGGGCAACCACACGCGGGCATCAACCGCAACAGCGAGCAGCGCGCCTCGCAGTCCGACGTCTTCGACAATGCCTCCCCCACTGCGGCGGTGCGCTGGGCCGGATCGTTGATTTTCGCCAGCACGCGCATCGCGGCATTCTCGGCGGCATCGCGCTGTGTGTCAGTCTTGAGGCTTGTCAGTTTCGCCAGCAACGCCGCGAGGTCATCAGCGCCGGCAACCTTCCCGAGAGCTTGGAATGCCGCCTTGGCAGTCGCGGCGTCATCGCTGGCGGTCTCCTCGAACAGAACCGGCACTGCCGCCCGATTCCCGCGTCGTCCGGCCAACCCAATTAATTCGCACCTCGCTTCGCCGGTGGCGCGTTTCAGTTCGGCGAGAATCGCTTTGTCGGTCGCCGCACCGGTGATCTGGCCGAGCGCGTTGACGATCTCCTGCCGTTCGTCGGCGTCCTGCGCCTTCGCGAGCGCCGCGCAAAGCAACGGGGCCGATGTGCCATCGTTGAGCCGGCCGAGCGCAGCGAACGCGGCGAAGCGCACGATGGCGTTTGACGAACCGACCGCGTTGCGGATGGCGGCGCGCGCCGCCGCATCACCGCGTGTCGCCAGCGCCTCAACCATCCATGCCTGCTGCTGCGGGATGAGCGACGACATTTCCTTCGTAAACTTCTCCGACGCGCCGCGGGACTTGAGCGTGCCCACCGCGGCAATGGCAATCGGCTCCAGCAGCGCGTCCCGACCGCGAAGTGTTTCGACGATGCGTTTCTCGCCGCCGTCCTTGTCGAGCCGCAGCAACGCGCTGAACGCGCCGCGACGGATGTTGGCGGGCTGCGACGCGGCGAGCATCTCTTGATAGAGCGCCACGGAGCCGGTTTGTTCGGCTACGCGCAAGGTCGCTTCCGCGACCGCGAATGCGATGGCTGGGTTCTTCTCCTTGCGCAACGCGGCAATGACGGCGTGCGCTTCCCGGCCGCCAATCTTGCCAAGTGCAAGAATGGCTGCGCTGGCGACACCGGCATCCGAATCGCGCGCCAGTTCGGCGAGCGGCTTGACGGATTGTTTGTCCTGCTGATTGCCAAGAGTGCTGATGATTTGAAGCCGGATACGGCCACGGGCTGCGGGCAGCGCGTTGCGGAGGGTTTCCGCAATCTTGGGCGACTGACGGCTTCCGAGCGCAAGGCACGCGATCCCGGCGGTCTCCTCGTTCTTCAACAACTCGGCCAGCGCCGGCAACGACGCGTCGGTGCCAATGACGGCGAGTTGCTGGCAGGCGAACCGTCGCGCCTCGAAGGTGCTGGTCGGCGCGAGCAACCGGATCATGGCGGCTTCGAGTTCGGCGCGCAACGACGGCTTGCGGGCCGAGTCACGAAGAAGTTCCTCGAATTTCCGCAACGGCTCGACGCTCTGGCCGGATTCGTATTTCGTGGTGTCGGCGATGAGTTGGGACAAATCAGTGGCTTGCAACGGCAGCGCAAGCACAAGAGCCGCCAACAAAACCACGCACTGTAGCCACGCCGCTCCGCCGGCGTGGGGACGGGAAACAGTGGATTGGGGGCGACGCGGCGACAGAGCGCCGCGACTACAACAGCTATTCGAGCGTGTTTGGGAAACAGTTCTGTAGCCGCGAGCCTGCTCGCGGCATGTGTCGAAATCGCTTGTTCCCCCAAAACCGCGAGCAGGCTCGCGGCTACAACGGGTGGCGAGTAATTGTGTTTTCATAATGTTCCTCAAATGAACCACGGCGCGCGCGGTTCGCGGTGACGCATCCGGTTGGCTTCTTCGTTGTCGAAACGTTCCTTCACCGGATCCCAGCGCAGTTTCCGCCCGAGACGGAGGCCGATGTTCATTGCCTGGCAAATGGTCTGCGCACGATGGGCCGCTTCCGGATGACAGATGGTTGGGCGACGGCTGCGGATCGAGTCGAGCAGGTTGCGGACGTGGTCGCCGGCGTTGGTCCAACTGATGCCGGCAGAGCCACGCAGGTTCAGGATCGTCTTCGGCTCAGCGGTGACTTCGTTGGTCTCGTCGTCCACCTGAATCCAGCCTTCGTCGCCGATGTAACGAATGTAACGATCCTTGAAAGTGTTCCGCGAATACATGACGCCGACGATGCCGTCGGCGTAACGGCAACGGACCTCCGCGGTGACGGGCGTTTCGCTCATGTATTTCTCCGTGTCGGGCCATGTGCATTGCCCCTCGAACTCGACCGGACCGGTGTGGTCGCGGCCAAGCGCCCATTGCATTTGGTCGGTGTAATGACAGCCCATGCCGATGATCGGGCCTTCGCCGGTATCCCAGAAATAATTCCAGTTCGCGCCCGCCATGCGCTTTGGCACAAACGGAAACCATTGCACGGGGCCGAGCCACGTGTCGTAGTCCCCCCACCCTTCCGGAACCGGCGTTGGTTTGTCGTGCGCGACGGTCGGGCCGGTCCAAACCTGCATCTCGACGGTGTGGACGCGCCCGATTCGTCCTTGCCGCACCATTTCAACGGCAAACCGATACGATGCCGTCGAACGCCGTTGCGTGCCGGCTTGATAAATCGTGCCGTAGCGCCGGCAAGCCTCGACGAGTGCGCGTCCTTCGCTGATACACATCGAGATTGGTTTTTCGCTGTAGATGTCCTTGCCGGCGCGCGCGGCGTAAATCGAGGCCGTCGTGTGCCAACGGTCGCCCGTCGCGATGAACACGGCGTCAATGTCCTTTTGTGCAAGCAGTTCGCGGAAGTCCGGATACATCCGGCAATCCGTGTTGCCGTAGTGTTTGTCAATCATCTCCTTTGCCGACTTCAACCGGTCGCCACGGCAATCGCTGACCGCGGTGAACACGAGATCAGTCTGCGCGAGAAAACTCGGCATCACATGACGCGCGCGTCCGCCGATGCCGATGTTGGCGAACACGATGCGATTGCTGGGCGCGACGGCGCCATTCAGCCCCAGCACGGAGCCGGGCAGAATCGTCGGCGCCGCCAACACAGTCGAAACAGTCTTCAGAAACTGGCGTCGGTTCATGGCACAACCTCCTTTACACGCACCACGGAGCGCGAGGCTCGCGCCACATCATCCGGTTCGCGTCCTCGTCGTTGAACTTCTCCGTGACCGGATTCCATTTCAATTTGCGGCCGAGCCGCGCGCTGATGGTCATGGCCTCGACGATGCTCTGCGCGCGGTGGCCGACTTCGGGATTGCAGTCCGGTTGTCGCCGGCTGCGGATGCACGAAAGGAAATTGCCGATGTGACCGCCGGCGTTGGACCAGCTTACGCCACCGGCGGCCTTCAGGCTGAGAATTGATCTTGGTTCGGCAGTGACAACATCGGTGTCGTCGTCCACTTGAATCCAGCCTTCGTCGCCAATGTAGCGGATGTAACGTTCCTTGAACGTGCCGCGCTGATAGATGACACCCTTGATGCCGTTTGCGTAGCGGCAACGGAACGTGCCGGAGATGGCCGTCTCGCTCATGAACTTCACCGGGTCCGGCCACACGATGTCGCTGGCCTCGAACTCGACCGGGCCGGTGTCGTCGGTGCCGAGCACCCATTGCATCTGGTCGGTGTAATGCGTCCCCATGTCGGTGTGCATTCCTTCGCCGGTGTCCCAGAAACACATCCAGCCGTGGCCTTGGACGCGACCGGGCACGTATGGACGCCACGGCACGGGACCGAGCCACATGTCATAGTTCCAGCCTTCGGGTACTGGCTCCGGTTTCTGGTGTGGCACCGTGTTGCCGCACCAGACCTGCGACTCAACAGTGTGAACGCGACCGATCTTGCCCTGCCGCACCATGTCGCGCGCGAAACGATACGACGCCGTCGAGCGACGCTGCGTGCCGGCTTGGTAGATTGTGCCGAGCCGGCGGCAGGTCTCGACGAGCTTGCGGCCTTCACCCATGGTTAGGCTAATCGGCTTCTCGCAATAAACGTCCTTGCCGGCGCGGGCGGCGAACATGGATCCCATCGCGTGCCAGCGATTGCCCGTCGCGATATAGACGGCGTCAATGTCCGGTTGCGCCAGCAACTCGCGGAAATCGTCGTAGGCACGGCAGCCTTTCGTGCCGTAATGCGCGTCAATCAACTCTTTCGCCGACGCCAACCGCTCGGCGCGAGCATCAGCAACCGCCGTCCACTGGATTTCGGAGAACGAGAGAAAGTTCGGCAAAATGTGTCGTGCGCGATTGCCAATGCCGATGCCGCCCAAAATGATTCGGTTACTCGGCGCGACCGCGCCATTCAACCCCAGCACGCGCCCCGGCACAATCAGCGGCGCGGCAGCGGCGGCAATAGCGGCACGAAGAAATTGGCGACGATTGATCATTGGAAATAGTCTCTGTTGTTGAAAGCTATCCGTTGTTCGGCGCAGGTCTCTGACCGCGCCGCAGGTTTGTGATGAGACCTTCGGTCTGGGAAGTGCGCGGTCGGAGACCCGCGCACAACAAGTCTCTGTTGTTGAAGGGTTGTTCTGTAGCCGCACCCTTTATGGGTACGCGGGAAACGCGGGCATAAGCCGAGTCCGACGAGACGCCGTCCCCGGCAACCCCGCGACTACAGCAGACTGAACGTCCCCGGTTCACGGTTTGTGGGTCCGGATGAAGTTGAGGCAATGTTTCACGTCGTCGAGCAAACGGTCGGTGACGTGTTCGTATTCCACGGCGACATGGCCGCGGAATCCTTGCTTCTTCAGTTGGGTCAACACACCGGCGATGTTGCCGATGCCTTGGCCGTAAGGCAAATCGGGACTGCCATACTGCGCTTCCTTCACGTCTTTCAGGTGAACCGACAACACGCGACCCTTGAACAACTTGATGGTTTCGACCTGATCCACGCCGGAACGGGTGAGATGGCCGGTGTCCACCGAAAAGCCCATGCGGGGGTCACGCTTTTCCATCAACGACAGCAAATACGCCGGCTCCCAGTTCCGGTATTCGGGCCGCTTCGGGTTCTTCGGGTGATTGTGGAAACAAAGCTGGATGTCATATTCCTTGACCATCTTCTCCATGAGATCGAGATGCTCGACCGGCGGTTCGCCCGTCAGGCCGCGCAGACCGAGTTTGCGGGCGACCTCGAACATCTTGCGCACGCCGGCCTCGGCACCGGCTTTGTCCTGAAACGGCGCGTTGTTGAAGTAGGCATTGACAGCCCGCACGCCAGTCTGTTTCAACTTCGCCTTCAGCGCCGCAATGTGCTCGTCGGCCAGATTCATATCCGTCACGACCTTCGGATGTTCGGGGCTGAGCTTCTGCCAGAAAAAGAACTCGATGACTTGGCCTCCGCACTCTTTCGTCTTCTCGATGGCTTCAAATGCCGTGAGATGACGGAACGTGTAGGCCGCGACGCCGATTTCGATTCCCTTCGGACGCGACGCCGCATGAGAGGTGAAAGCAGCGAGACAACAAACTGAGAGGAGAACGTGTGTTGTATTCATGCCGCCATTCTACCCGGAGCGTCCGCCGCCGTCTATGCAGAATCCGCGCTAAATGTTCCGGTTTTGTTCCGGAGGGTGAGGCTGATTCTTGCACGCTTGTCGCCATCAGCAACCTTTGGTATACTGCGCCGCCATGAATGAACAGGATTCGGTGGTACCCATCACGCGTCTCGACCGGTTGATCTACGAGATTCGCGGACAGAAAGTCATGTTGGACCGGGACTTGGCGGCAATCTACGGAGTCGAAACCAAGGCGTTGAAGCGGGCGGTGAATCGCAACCGTATTCGCTTCCCATCGGATTTCATGTTCCAACTGACAGCCGATGAGTACGAACCTTTAAGGCGCCAAATTGGCACCTTAAAGCGTGGGCAGCACGCCAAGTATCTGCCGTATGCCTTCACCGAACATGGCGCCATCATGACAGCGACGATCCTCAACACATCGCGCGCTGTTCAGATGAGCGTCTTTGTCGTTCGTTCGTTCCTGAAGATGCGTGCGGCACTCTCTGATAACCGGGAACTCGCTCGCAAACTCGCCGCCTTGGAGAAGGAACTCAAGGAACGCCTTGACGTGCACGAATCAGCCATCGTCACCATCCTTCAACGCGTCATGGACATCATTGATCCGCCAGCCCTGCCTGAACCGCCGAAGAAACAGATCGGCTACCATGTCAAGGAAACCGCAGGACGGTACATCGTCCGCTGTAGAGGGAAACACGGTTTACGGACCTGACCTCCGATTCCTGATGTGTGGCTCGGATGTCTATTGTGCGCCGATGCGGTAGAAGCAACGGGAGAGACCGGTGACGGTGTCGGTGTAGGTGTTTGAGGGCGGGGTGGCAGCTAGGTTTGTGACTATCAGCCAGAAACCTTCGACGAGATTCGTGGACTTGGAAATCGAGTAAAGAGCGTTGGTCTGGCTGGGCCATTTCAGAATGAACATGTCGCCGTTTGCGGCAACCGTGCCTTGGGCTATTGAGAAGAGCGACTGTGGATTCGTTGGGTCTGTCCACGCGGCGGACTCTTCGCGGTTGTTCTTGGTGTCGCCGTCGGTGTCGGCGGTTGGATTAGCGTCGAGGTTGTGGAAATACACCAATTCCCAGAGATCGTACAGGCTGTTGGTGTTGTGGTCGGCACGGGGATTACCGGGACCAACGACGGTGAGGCGGATTCGATTACCGCTTCGGTCGTATTGGTAATGGATGGCGGAATTGGCGTCGTAGGTTGCAGTGACCAACCGACCGGCGGCATCGTAGGTGTAACGGACGGTCTGTGACGCTGAATGACCGTCGTACTGAAAAAGCGTGGCGCTGACGACCAGTAGCGCGACGAACAGCACAGTGGCGAAGTTGGTTCGGGTCGAGTTCATTATTTTCCGTACACGGCGAATTTGCCGTCAATGGCGTAGGCTTCATAGACTTCGGGAATCCACGGCGTGTTGACCCCGTTAGCGGAGTAGTTCACGGCGAGACGACTGCGAACGGCGGACCTTTGGGCAGCGTGTGCGGCCAGCCATGTCGAATGACTCGGCGCAGGCACGGCAAGTTCAACGACCCGGCTGACATTCGCATACCAATACCCACCAAGAAAACGCCTCTGAACTGTACCTTTGTTGTCCGAGTAAGTGGCGGTGTCGTAGAACAGGTAATGCTGACCGGAGAGTGATTCCCACCCTTGGCCACGTGTCAACGCGTCAATGGAAGCCTGCAAGTTCTGTTGCTGTTGTTCATATTGCGAGAAGAAAGACTTGATGAGTTCAGCACGCTTCTTTGCTTGATAATATGGTGATTTACGACGTGCCGCCTGCTGCGCCTCATACTCGGCAGCGTAGGCTTCGCCACGCAGTTTTGCTTGGTCTACGGTACTCACTTTTGTGGATTCAAGTGGAGTATCGACTGTGTTCACAGGGGCACCAAGCATTGGGCCAAGTGTTGAGGTAGTGCTCTCTGTTTGTTCAAGTGGAATCTGAACATAGTTATACCCGGTATTATCTGAGTAATTCTGTTTTTTTAGGTAAAACACATCAATACCAACCTGTGGAACTATGGCAGGAAGGTCGAAAAATGCCCCTGGGTCCACACTGAATGTGCCATGAAAAACCCATGGATCATTCTCCCAAGAACCGCCGACGGGAAATACACCCCCATACGTACCTGACAGAGTTACTGTCAGCCTATCACCTAGCTGTACTTTCCAAAAAACCCCCGCGCCTAAGTCGTCCTTTTCCAGCCCAAGGCTCACTTGAGAATGATAATCGGCGGGGGGGCTCAACCAAGACAAAGTCTGGCGTGCCTGATTCCAAGCTTCCTCTAGGAATGAGGATAACCCGCTTGGATCAACGAGCCCAATGGGATTCTGTTCTGCATATAAGAATCCGGAAGTATTTTGTATGTTTTCGACTGGATCTAGAGATGTGAAACGGGCTAATTCACTGTCATAATACCTGGCCCTCATATACAGTAATCCGTACCCTTCATCAGCGACACCCATCATGCCTACAAATCGGTACGGCTGTGTGAGGCTACCGTTAGAAGCGAGCACCTTCCCAAACGGGTCATAGGTATACGTGTCGGTAACAGTACCGGTGCTGTCGCTCAGAGCAAGGGTGCTGCCGATAGCATCATAGTGGTACGTGCGAACATTGCCAGCAGGGGTAATCCGGGACACTAATCCCAGTCCATACACGTAGTAAGCCTGCGGGCTATTGGAAAGGTTGTTCTCCGTCAGCACAGAAGCCAAGCGGCGATTTGCATCCAAGGTGTAACGCTGTTGAACGAAGCTCCCGGCAAAAGCGGTCTTGGCGATTCGGTTGCCGCCATCATCGTACACGTAGGTGGCAAAAGCTTCGGGAGTATTGACCTGTATTAGGCGGTTCGCATAATCGTACTCATACTCCGAAAGACCACGCGATGTGAGGTTGCCTTTGGTGTCGTGGATGACTGTTTCCGAACCGGCCGTTTGCATTTGGTCGGCCATATCGTGCGAGTATCCGGTGTCACCCTCTTGGAATGTCGGCAGCAACGGGTAATCACGTTGCTCCTGGATACGGTTGCCAATCCGATCCAATGTGAACGACTGCGAGGCGAGCAATGTCCCGTTGGATTTTTCGTTGCGGACGGAAGTCAGTCGTTGAGCGTTGTCGTAACCGTAACGAACTCGCGTGGCGTTGGCGTTTGCGGTGTTTGTGAGGTTACCCAAGGAATCGTACGCATACGCGGTGACATTCGTAAGCCAGTCCTTCACCTGCTTCATCCGGTTCAGTTCGTCGTACTGGTATTCGACGCGTTTGCCATCGGGATAGATGATTGTCCCGACATTGCCCATCGGATCGTATTCGTAGCCGACGGTCTTGCCATAGACATCCCGTCGGGTCAGAAGACGGTTCACTGCGTCATACGTGTTTGAGGTTGTTCCGTTCCTATCCACAAGGGTCAGCAGGTTGCCAAGAGGGTCGTAAGAGTAGGTGGCGCTGGTGTAGTCCGGGTAATCGGTTCGTGTCCGCCGTCCAAGGTTGTCATACTGGTAGTAAATCGGTTTCCCGTCCGCCGCCACGAAGTTGGTCATGTTCCCCGTGGCATCGTATCCGTACCACTTGGTGCGACTCAGAGGATCGGTGACAGAGGTCAATCGCCCCAATCGGTCATAGGTTCGACGTTCGATGCCGTTTCTGGGACCGGTTCTCTCGACCAGCCGTCCCGCCTCGTCGTACGTTTGCGACACGGTATTGCCCAAGGCGTCGGTCACACTGGTCAACCGCCCGACGGCATCATAGGCATATTGTGTTTCATGGTTTTCTGCATCCCGGATGCGGGTGCGCCGACCAAGTTCGTCGTACTGCCAAGTCGTTATGTTTCCGAGTCGGTCTGTTCTCCGGAGCAGGTTTCCCAGCCTGTCGTAGTCGAAGAACTCAGAGCGACCATAAGCATCTGTAGTTCTCACCACTCTTCCCGCCAAATCATATTCGTAGAATGCGCTGACTCCCTTGGCATTCTGGGCTTCCACGACGTTGCCGACAGAATCATAGAAATAGGTCGTCGTATGGTCACGGGCGTCTGTGATGGTCTTGAGGCGGTTGTTACCATCGTAGGTGTAGCGGGTCACACTGCCGATGCTATTAGTGACCGCGACCAAGCGATGTACTGCATCATACAAATAGTCCGTCGCACGGGAATTTTCGTCAATGGTGCGCGTCAAATCACCCGCTTTGTTATAGATCCATCTCCGCACCCCACCCACCTCGTTGGTCATGGCAACCAAGCGCCGGAGCGCATCGTGGGCGAAACTTTGTTGATGCCCTCGCTCATTGGTCACCCTGATGATTTGCCCGGCAACATTGTAATCGAAACGCTTGACGTGGCCCAAGGCATTGGTGACAGAGGTGACATGCCCCTGTTTGTCATAGGCATACAAGACCTCATTGGTGCCGGGATAAACAGCGCGCACCAGACGTCCGTTCAGGTCATACTCACGGGTGGTTCTTGCGCCAACAGCATCCACGATTTGCGTCACCAGATTGTCGGCATTGTAGAAATACCGGGTAACGCCGTTTAGGGCATTGGTGACTGTCGTGAGATTACCGAAGGAATCATACGCATAGCGGGTTGCGTAGCCGCGAGGGTTCGTCACCCGGATGACCCGCCCGACGTTGTCGTATTCGTAGCTTGTCGTCACCCACTGCGTGGCGTCAATCCGTCTTCGCTGGTGAATCAGACGGTCGGCATCATCGTATTCATACAGGGTCTGCCCGCCACGAGGGTCGGTCGCGCTGAGCAGCAAGTTGTTGGTCGCATAGGTGTAGGAGAATGTGTTGTTCTCGGTATCGGTGCGGGAGGTCAGGCGTCCCAAATCATCATAGCCCAGTAGGGTTTCGCGCCCCAGAACGTCGCGCACCTTGGTCAGGTTGCCTTGCGGATCATACGTCAGCACCGTGGCATTGCCGTTCTCGTCTATCAATTGCTCTGGCTGTCCGAACTGGTTGTAGATGGTGCGGGTGGCATGGCCAAGGGCGTTTGTTACGGATGTGAGATTGCCCGCCGCGTCATAACCAAACTGCGTCAAGTTGTTGAGCTCGTCGAGGTAGCTCAATGGATTGTTTCTTGCGTCCTGCGCAATCTCGACGGAGTTCGTCTGTGGGCCAACTTTCGCCGTTGGCAGCCCCACCGGCGACATCGCAAACTGCGTGACATTACCAATGCGGTCGGCGGCTTGGATGCGGTTGCCGAAGGCGTCGTAACCATACGTCACGGCATTCCCCGCGTCGTCCTCGACTGCCAGTAACCGGTGATACGCGTCGTACCGGTGGACGGTCTTTCGCTGCAACGGATCGGTCATCGTTGTGCTCTTCAAATTGTTCGTCGGGTTCTCGGCATAGGCGTAAGTGGTCAACGCTCCGTTGGCATCCCATTGTTTGGTGACACGCCCCACACTGCCGTATTCGTTCGAGCACACGACCGTCCCGCGCGGGTCAATATGAGCGATCAGCCGGTGATTATCGTCGTAGGTGTAGCGCGATGCCCGCTGCTGCAAGTTGGTATAAATGGAGAGATTGCCTGTGCTGTCATACACAAACCCGACACTTCGCCCCGTATGATCTGTTGCGCGTGTCAGACGATTCGTGGAATAGGTGAAATACAGGTTGCGGCCATTCGGCTGCGTGACGCTTTGCAGGTTGTTCGTGGAATAGGTCAACGAAACCGTATTGCTGTTCTTGTCCGTGATTGACACCAACCGCCCCGCAACCGTGAACGCATACGATGTCTGGTCCGGCGCGGTGAACGCAAAGCCCGTCGGCGTCTCCGTCAATGCGCCCGGCGTGCTGCCAAAGATGCGGCTGAAGGTGTTGGAGCCAAATGGCTGGTAGAAATCCTGATGTCCGTCTCCCCATGTAATCGTGACGTTCCCGTCCAGTTCACGGGTCAGGCCGATCAAGTAGGAATGCCGCCAACCGAATCCGAGCGGCCCGTCAAACGGGTCTTGTGAATTGTAATACCGCTGCAACTGAACCGGCAGGCCGCGCCCCGGCAAGACAAACTCGGTCTCGGCAACGGTGAAGTTGCCATTGGCGGTGTTGACGGGGTCGGCCCAGTAGGTGATGCGTCCGTTCTTCATGCCGAAGACAACGCTCTTGGGCGGATACTTGTAGCCCATCGGAAAACACGGTCGTTGCCCGGTCATCGTCGGCGTCAAAAGACGCACGTTGTTGCCATCGGGATCACAGGCGTAAAGTCTCGGTTGGCCGTCGCGGTTTGACTCGAAGATGATCTCCGTGCCTTTCTCATTCCAAGTGGGATGCGAATCGGCAAACGGATCCAGCGTGATGTTCACCGGGCTTGTCCCGTCGAAGTTCATCACGTAAATCTCCGCGTTGCCATCCCGATACGAAGTAAACGCGATGTGCAACCCGTCTGGCGACCATGCTGGCTGCATGTTTACGGAAGTGTCTGCCGTCAGATTGGTGGGATTAGCGCCGTCGCAGTCCATCACCCAGATGTTTGTCCCGTTGCCGCCCCGGTCGGATGTGAAAGCAATCTTGGCGCTGTTTGGCGACCACGCTGGGTCAATGTCCATGGCGGGATTCTGTGTCAGGTTGCGCGCGCCGTTCCCGGCGAGGTCCACCAGATAAATCTCCGCATTGCCATCTTGGTCGGAGACGTAGGCAACGCCTCGATTGTCTGTTGCCCAAGCGGGCTGCGTCTCATTCCACGTATTTGTCATGAACGGCTGGTCGCTGCCGCCGGTCACCAAGCGCAAGTATAGGTCGGAATTGCCGTTGCGCGTCGTCGCAAAGACAATCTTTCCACCGCTCGGTGAACCGCTTGGATAATCTCCGCCCTCCGTTGTAAGCTGCTTCGTCGCGCCGGAGTTCTGCAACAACCAGACGTCGCCACCGGATACGAACAGCGTGCCATGCGCGATGGTGACCCGCCCATTCTCGCGCACTTCAATGAAACCGGTGCCGACATTGCCCGGCGAAACACCGCCCAAGTCGGGATTGATCGTCTTGTCAATGATGATCGGCTCCTGGTGTCCCGTGCCCAACGGATCGCCACGCACTGTGAACCGCACTTCCACGTCAAAATGATTGGTGCTCGCGCCCACACCGAAATAAAGCTCGTATGCATCCTGACACCCGGTCGCGTGTCCCCCGTCCACCTGCCGCATCGCCACGAGGTTTGTTGTTCCGGCTTGATACAGGCGCACCTGAGTTCCGTAGCAACTCTGTGCGCCAGACCCGTTCAGGGGGCGCACCCGCAACCATGATCCCGCTCGGTTGTTCCGATAAAGCGCGAGGTTGCCATTCTCCCTTGTGACCAGCAAATCCGGTGCGCCATCGCCGTTGTAATCGCCCCATGCTGCTCCGTACGAACGTTTGCGCTCCGCGGTCAACACGCGCGTAAACGTTCCGTTGCCATTGTTGTAGTAGATGATGTTCGGCTCACCGTTTGTGCCGCAGTTGGTCACGTAGAGATCCAAGTCGCCGTCGCCATCGAAGTCGGCCCACGCGGCGCTGCGTCCATCGTGCGTGTCGCTGATACCGGCTGTCGCCGACACATCCACAAAAGCTCCTCCTACATTCCGGTAGAGCTTGTCACTCGCAGTTCCCGTGTTGACGACATACAGGTCCAGCCAGCCGTCGTTATCGTAATCTCCCCACGACGCGCCGATGGCTGACGAACTGCCGGTAATTCCATGACTGGCCGCTACTTCAACGAAGTTCGTTCCGCCCCGGTTCTCGTAAAGCAGGTTTGGTTGGCCGTTGCCCTGTCCGACGAACAAGTCCAAATCGCCATCGTTATCGAAATCTGCCCAGTACCCGCTGCCCCATGTCGGTTGTGTCAACCCAACGCTGGCATCCACCCGTTCAAATTGTCCACCGCCACGATTCCGATAGAGATGCGGCGCTCCGCCGCTGGCGCTCGCCATGAACAGGTCCGGCAAACCATCGCCGTCATAGTCCCCCCAGCAGGCGGCATTGCCGTTCGTCGCTGTTCCCATGCTGGCCGTGTCGGTGGCATTGGTGAACCCGCTAACGCCCAGATTCCGCCAGAAAATGCCCGGCGACGGCTCGGAGTTCCGGACATACAAATCCAACTGACCATCTCCATCGGCATCGGCCCAACCAGCGCCCAAACCCACAAGCGAATCGGCGATTCCCTGCGATGAAGCGACATTGGTGAAAACACCGTTGCCATTGTTGCGAAACAGCAGCCGAGGACCGGCGACCGATCCCCGCGCTACATACAAGTCGAGTGCGCCATCACCATTGAAATCACCCCACGCAATCCCTCGCCCCTGTGATGCGTCCGCCAGTCCTGCACTGTAGGTCACTTCGGGCATAAACCCCGCCAGACCGCCAGCTAGGAAACCGTGTGACAACGTGTAGTTGGTGCTCGATGCAATTCCAATCGGGCCAGCTTGCGCTGTCGCGTGCAGCAAACTGTACGAAGCAGATGCAGACGGCTCTCCGCTGGCATTTATGACTTGGGCGGGAACTGTATAGCTTGTGCTGGTTGAAGCCAGCCCTTGAGCCACCAATAACCCCAACATCATCCCAATCAGAATGCCGAATTGCTGAGCGTTGTGGCGCAAGCATCGCCCCTTTCTGCAATGCAGTCAAAATCGCAGGTTCATTCGACCGGAATCTCAAAACCGGAAATTGTACAGGACATGGCATCGTTCCATGTTGACAGGAAGCCTCCGGCCTTGAGTATCGCGCCAGCGGGAACAACCAGACCACTGCGGAAAGTGATTACGTGTGGACGGGTCATCTCGCTGCCACCGGTTCCGAGGTATGCAATGTGGGTGGTCTTCAAAAGAATGGTATCGTGGGTGTCCTTGGTATATCTGATTTCAACACAAGTTGGTCTCGAACTGGCGTAGCTGGCAGGCGCAGTAATATTACCAAACACAACATCTGTAATGATGAAGTTCTTGTTGGTGGCAATCGTGCACAGGTTCGACAGACTGGCACCCGAGTATTCAAGATAGTATGAACCCACATTTACCGGATATGCTTCACAATCCGCAGGCAACAATCTATAGTTC
>CAZNOK010000032.1:5540-31975 GCA_964574605.1 uncultured Verrucomicrobiota bacterium | reverse complement strand
GTGTTAACTCAGCCAACCCGCCTTTGCCGCCGCTACCGACGACCGACCAGACAACGCGATCCAGCGGCTGGAAGGAGATTGCGTATTGCTCGAAGGGCGTCTTGGCGCGCCATTCCTGCTGTCTGCTTGGCAACGGCGGCTGGTCGTGGCTGCGAATGAACAGCAGGTTCGGCACGTTCAGCCAGAACGCCCCTTCCGCCGGCGTCATCCGCGAGCCGCCGCGGACATTCCCGCGTTCGAGGTAGTTGTTGTCACCGCCCGCGAAGACGGTGAATATCCAGAAGTGATCGCGAATCTTAGAGCCTTCGGCTGACAGCGTGAGCAATCCCGCGGCGATTACAAAGAGAAGTCGGCGATTCATGGTGCTCCTTTTGACCGAAAATGTTTGGCGACGACTTTGCCGAGTTCCGGCCGGTTATAGATGGAACTTTGCGTGAAACCGGGATGCAACGGGTCCTGGCTCGGGATCGTCGCCCACACCATCGGGCACAAGCCCAACTCAATGACCGCACTCAGCAAACTGTCGAGTTGAGCTGCGGCGGTCTGCACGTTGTTGATCCACACTTTCGACCCGGAATGTTCCGTCAGGATGACCCACAGCGGTTTCTTCGGAAACACGGCGGCGTCAGCCTGCAGCTTTTCCCGCGACTTCTTGCTCACACCCGTCTCGCGAAAGATGACGTTCTCGGCCCGCCCCAGACTGTCGAGCCGCTGCATCGGCAGAGTGGGACTCGATGTGTTGCAGGTAATCACCAGTTGCTTGGACGGCGCCGCTTCGCTGGCAGCGGCATAAACGCGCTTGACGTGTTCACGCAGGCTCTTTTGGTGAAACGCAATGCGGACAGCTTCCTCTGCCTTCGCCAAATCCTGTCCCGTCTCCTGCTCGAACGCCCGACGACAGAACTTGCAGAAGCACGTCGTGCCGGTGAACGAGTAGTATTGCGGGTTATCGAGAAAGATGCCGTCCGCCCCCGACGCAACGTAGCGGCGCGCGATTTGTGCGACGCGCTGCGACCACGGCGTGTTGTAACAGAACGCATACCGCAGGTGCCAGACATGAGGACGATTGAAGGTGCACGGCTTTCCGTCGAGAGTCGTCTGGACCCACTCCAACCGTTCCGGGGTAACGAATGATTCTTCGATTGTCGTCGTGTCGTAGTAGCAGACGACCTTGAGTCCGTGGTCGTACGCGTGGCGGATAAAGAACGCAACCTGATCCCATGTGCCGGCGGGACACCAGCCGTTTGTGGTTTCCGGACAACAATACAAGAGCATCACCGTCGCGCCGAACTCCTCGCGCGCACGCTTGAGATTGGGCACATCCTCATATTGTGCCGAGAGAATACGCGCCTTGTGCGCCCACGCCGGCGCTGCCGGCGGTTCGGGCAATTCCGTCGCCGCATGGCTTCTCACCACCGCCGCGCCATACGCCATCGTGGCGACTCCGGCAACAAACTCTCGTCGTGTCATCATCATGGCAATCGTTCCTCCATGTCACGCAGCAAGGCAGCATCCCACTCTGCCGCCTGAATCCAAGAACAAAGTTTCATGTCATCGCGCGTGGCGCGAACCACCGGTGCCGTGTTCGGGTCGGCGCGGTTCCAGAGTTTCGTATAGAGGTGCTCCATGTAACGCAGCGCCAGACTCCGCCACGGTTTCGGTCGGCCGGTGTATTCGGCAACCCGCAGCAACGAAGCCGCCGCCATAAACCGGCACCATGTGAACGCTGAAAATTTCAGCGACCCGGATGTCCGACGGTCATCGAGATCAATCGTCGGCATCGGCCCGCGCCGGTCAATCCGGCTCATGCACAACCACCACCGCGCGGCCCGCTCCATCCGGTCTTCGACACCCTGCAGACCGCGAAACGCTGGCGTGTTGCAGGCAACCATGAAGTGATACACGCCCATCCCTTGGTCGGGGATGTTGTGCTCGCGGAACGCCTGGCCGCGCCCAATGTTGGCAAACAGATACGGCCAACAGCCGATGGCTTCCTGTCCCTCCATGTAGTGACGCATCCCGCGTTGCGCCGCATCGAGCCACGAGCGCGGCGGACGCCGCCCATGTTTTTCCAGCGTGTCGTAAGCGCGCGCCAACGCCATCGCGCCGAGCATCGTGGAATTCTGGCAATCGTTCGTCGAGCCTTCGTGATGGCGAAACACGCCGGGCCGAAATTCGTTTGCCGCCACCCAACCCGCCGCCAATTCCAACCGGCGAAGGTCTTCCCCGCTCGGTTCGAGGCCAAGTTCAATCGTTCGCGCCAGATGGTTGATGGCGATGCAGGTCTCGACACCAGTCACGTTCGGCAATTTGCCGGTCAGCCGGCGAAACGACGCGCCCCATAACCCGTCCACCATCTGGCAGAACCCGCCGTATTGATTGCGATTCGCCGCGTCCTCGATGTGCTGGCCTTTGAGGGCATACTCGCGCGCAGCGATGGCCTTCTGCTTCCACTTCGCGTCGCCCGTGTCGCGCCACGCATACGTGAAACAGACCGCCGCGGCGAGCGCGTCGCGGAAATCGTATTTGTCTTCCTCCGAGTGAATCGCTCCGTAGTGAACATCCGTCGTGTCCAAGACCTGCCGGCGTTCGCACCACGCGAGCAAGTCGTTGAACATCGCACGAAGCTGTTTCTTCCCGAAACTCTCGCGTCGCAGCAACATGTAGAACTCGTCCCACGACTCGCGCTGCAAAATCTCCCGCTCCGCCAGACGGATGTCGCGCCGGTATTTCGGTGCATCCGATTTGCCGACCGGATGGATCAGAACGGATTTCAGAGGCGTCTTCACGTAGAAGCTGAGCATCCGATTCGTGATGTGCACCTGTGAAAGCTCGGCGCGTCCCTCGCGCACCGGCACCTCCCTGAACCGTGTGCCATCGAAACTCACTGCCAGCGATTTCACGTTCTCCACCGGCAACAACGCGACCGAGTACTTGCCTGGCGGCAGGTCCAGAGCGTTGGCCTCGAAACTGTAAATGTCGTGCTGCTGCCACCGGTCGAACGGCAAGCCGTGATAGAACCACGGCAACTGTGCGGTGAAATCGGCCGCAGCCAGTTGCAGAGGTTTCACCTCCGGCCCGGTCGGGCGCGCGTCCAAGGCGGCGACAGTGCCCCGCGCCAATTGACGACCCGTTTGGAGGTAGCTGTCTTGAAACGACGCACAATCTTTCTGACGCACCAGCAGCAGAGTCTCA
The DNA here is from genome assembly GCA_964574605.1 of uncultured Verrucomicrobiota bacterium. Taxonomy (GTDB): domain Bacteria; phylum Verrucomicrobiota; class Verrucomicrobiia; order Palsa-1439; family Palsa-1439; genus CAIKAP01. Next base: position 28,780 of record CAZNOK010000032.1, on the reverse strand, counting down.
ATGGTGTAGGCCAGCGGCGTGATCCCGGACTCGGAAAGCATGTTCCACGCTCGGTTTCCCTCTCGCGTTACGACCCGCTCCACGGGAAGACCAACTTCCCGTCGCCACGCGGCCAACAGCGCGTCCGTGCCGGAGCTTTGCGGCCCAAAAACCTCCATCGCAGTCCGGTGCCGGCCGTTGTGCAGACTGGCGAAGAATATAGGCCGCCATTCCGCCAGCAACGGCCACAAGGCTTTAACCTCCGGCAAGCGCCGCTCGCGCCAGCCCGTGGAGATGTTCTCACCGACGCCTTCTTTCAGCGTTGCCGGCAGGTTGTAGTAGGACGAGCCGTAATAAACCCCGTCCACGTTCACAATCGGCACGAAATAGAACGCATAGCGGTCGAGCCAATCGCGGTGGGCCAGTACTTCTTCCATCCATCCTTCGCAGGCAAACATCCCCGCCGTCTCCGCGCTGTGTTCGCCGGCGATGACCACGATGTTCTCCCGTTTCGGATTCTCATCGGGGGCAGCAATCCTCACGGCGCGCGTCGCGTAGCTGTGAGTCGCGCTATGTCTGGTTTGACCGACAGTGATCAAACTCACCAAGTTTGTGTTCGCCGTTGCCAATCCGTCGAGCAACTGATCTCTGCGCTGGAGTGTGTAGGGCGTCGGAACCGCAAACCACATCTGCGGTCCGGCCAAACGCAGACGGTAACGGACCCCGTAGGGAACGTGCGAGCGGTCACCATATTTCGCGTCCAACTCGGCGCGGCCCGTGGGAGTAGCAGCGACAATCTCCATTCGCTGCGGCTCCAGCGTCTGCCAGTGCTGATCGTCAGTTGACCAGGCCGTGGCGCTTTCGTGGAACAGCGTTCGCCCGGCGTGATTGAAATCGGCTACCTCCAGAGTGATTTCGCGACCGACAGCCTGCGGACACTCAATCTTGAAGTAGAGCCGCCAAGCGTAAGGCTCCCGACCCACCCGCGCGCGGAACCGGTAATGGTCCTTGGCGACGCGCTGAAAGTCGTAGCCGTTGCCGCAATGGATCGTGCTGTCGAAGGTGATCCCGTCAATGCAAACGCGCTCCCCGCCCGGTTTCCACGAAATACCAGCCGCGCCACCCGCGAGCGGTAGCGCAAGCAGAAGTCCGCCGCATAATAAACAGAAGATTTGTAGGGCAAGCGCCCCGCTTGCCACAACCTTGAGGATGGCAGCCGAAGCGGCTGCCCTACAAATTCTCAAGAACACACGACGCAACCGGGAACGAACACAAAGTTTCAGCGCGAAGACCATCATGGTCGTCCAAGTGATGCTGTAGCCGCCCCGCTCCGTCGGGGCGTCCTGTGCGGCACGGCGACGGAGCGCCGTGGCTACAACGCCACCAGCAAATCTCACAAGTCTCAATTTATTTTGCTGTGTAACCGCCGTCCACCGGCAGGTTCGCGCCGGTGACGTAGCGCGCCGCTTCACTCAACAGGAAAACCACCGGGCCGCCGAGATCGGTATCGTCGGCCATCCGGCCGAGGAACGTCCGCTCGCAGTAGCGGCTCAAAAACGGCTCCGCCTGGTGGTTGAAGAACCCGCCGGGCGACACGCAGTTCACGCGCACATTGTTTCTCCCAAACAACGCCGCGTAAAAGCGGGTCAGATTGATCATGCCGGCTTTGTGGAAGAAATAATCCGGCGGCGGATCGCCCATGTTGGTGCCGACGTAGAGTTCGAGGCTCGGCCCGACGTTGCCCATGAGGGAACTGATGTTGACGATGCTGCCGCTCTTTTGCTGGCACATCACTTCGCCGAACGCGCGCGTCATGAGAAACACGCCAGTCGCGTTGACCCGCATGGATTCCTCCCACGCGGCCACGGGCGCATTCGGTGATTTCATCGGACGCGCCACGGAGTTGTTCACGAGTCCGTCCACGCGACTGAAGCGAGCCAACACGCGGTCGCGCAGCGCAAGGACAGACGCCTCGTTGCCTTGATCGAGCTTCTCCGCGACAACGCTGCGGCCTTTGGCGGTTTCTTCAGCGGCAACCTGTTCGAGCTTCGCGACGTCACGCGACGCGATTACCAGCTTCGCGCCCGCCTCGGCGATGGCGGTCGTCAGGCCGCGTCCGAACAATCCCGCGCCGCCGGTGAGGACAACGACTTTGTCTTGAAGAGTGAAGGCGTCAGGCATGAGAACTCTTGTGGAATCCGTCAATGAGTTGTTTGAAATACTGGCCGAGGCCGATCACGTCGGCGCCGAGCGTGAAGATGGTGACGCCTTCGGCTTCGAGCGCCTCGCGCGTGTCGAGCATCCCGGCGGTGACGACGTATTTGCCGTGTTTGCGCGCAGCGGCGGCGACGCGTTTACGCGCTTCAACAACTTCCGGCAGCTTGATCTGCGCAACCTTGCCGATCCGATGACTAAAATCACCGGGGCCGAACAGCAACGCGTCGTAGCCTGGCACGGCGGCGATCTCCTCGACGTTCGCCAGTCCCTCCGGGGATTCGATCTGGAGAATGATCAGCCGCTCCTTGTTGCTGTGTTCGAGATACTCCGGGTATGGAATCTGACAATAAACGCCATCCATGTTTCCGCCGTCAATCGGTCGTCGGCCCAGCGGATGGAACCGCGTCATGTCCACGATGCGTCGCGCTTCGTCGGTGGAAGTCACATGCGGCACCATGATCGCCGTCGCGTCAGCCTCGAACGGCTTCACGTAGTCGCTGTACGAACCTTTCGCGACGCGGACGATGGTGTCCATGTCGAAGAGTTTCGCGGCGCGGATCATGTGTTCCATGTTGAGCCAATCGTTCGGCACGTGCTCGTTGCAGAGCCAGACCGCCGACGCCCCGGCCAAGCCGGCCAGTTCAACGACGCGCGGATCAATGAGGTTCAGTTTCAACACCGTCGGACATTGTCCGGCACGGAGTTCCCGTAGCATACGACTGGATCGAAGTTTCATGGACGACAGATTACGAAAGAAACCGCCCGGCGGAAAGCCGGTTTTTTCCGTATTGGTTCCCCTCTTTGCCCCGCAGCCGTAAAGGCTGCGCGGGTTCGGCACGGGGGTCACAGGGTAATCACCCCATCCATCACCGCCTCCAACTCGATCCCCATCGCGCCGGTGTGCGGCCATTGATGCCAATCGGAAACGAGTCCGCGTCGCACCGGGTTGTCCGCGATGTGTCGGACTTGCGCGCCAAGGTCTTCCTCGCGCCGAACAATGTGATCGTACAAATCTTTCTGCCACCGGAACTCCGGGCTATGTTGACGCAGCCACCAACCGCTTCGTTGCTTGAACGCGCGCATCGCCCGCAACGGGTCGGCTGCGCCGGTTTGTCCGTCCAACAACACGTGCAGGTGTTCCGGCATGAAACAGTAAATCAGCACCCGGCAGTCATGTTGTTCCGCTGCCGCCCGCAGCATCGGCAGGAATGCGGCCACCACGCAATCATCACGGAACAACGGTTGCGCATCCTCGACGCAACAGGTGAAGGCAACCGTTTGTTCACCGCGATAGAGTTCGGGAGGCAGGCGATGCGATTTTTCCCGTGGCGGCTTGCGCATGGGGAGACTTTACCCTTTTGCCCCGCAGCCGTAAAGGCTGCGGCTACCACCCAAGGACACATGGGTTCTGTAGTCGCAGCCTTTATGGCTGCGGGGGACGGATGGGCGGGCGTGCCGCCCTCCACCCCGCAACCGTAAAGGTTGCGACTACGGCCCAACCACGCCAGGGTCCTGTAGCCGCAGCCTTTACGGCTGCGCGGGTTCCTGAGTGCCCGATAACTCAATCCAGACCTTCATGACGCTGCCGTTGGGGCCGAGAATCTTCACCGTTATCCCGGAGTCTTTGCCGGAATAGAGTTGGGAGTTGGGAACCGTCGCCGGCCCGAACACCATATTCTCGTGCCAGAGCACGTCGTGATCCCCTTTGTTTCTGCCTCCGACGACATTGTATTCGTTGAATCCGAACTTCTTTTCGTTGGCCGCCTCGATGGTCACGAGCCGATGATTCCGGTCGTCGTTGTTGAAATTGCCTTTACGCTCCTGCTTGTGGTCAACGTGGTAAATCGCGATGCCCGGCGCCTTGATGTCGTTGGCGAGGCATTCGTCGAAACCGTCGAACTGGCGGTTTTCGACGAGGAAATATTCCTTGGGGTCATCCGTTGGGATTTTCAGGTAGTTGTAGCAGCCGGTGCTGTGGGCGCGAAGCGTGTATTCGCCCGATTTGGTGACAACTTCCGGCGGCACAATCCCGAAGTTCTCCATGGACATCGGCATCAGGTTCGAGGGACCGTTTCTCCCTTTCGATAAACCTTTCCAGATGTATCCAAGGTGCAAGTCAGAGATGCCGAAGCGCGTCTTGTCGCGCGCGTAAAAGTCTTTCTCCCCATACAGGTGAAGCCAGTCGTGGATGATCGCGCCAATATTGTCCCGTCCCGGCGGCGCGCAAATAAATTCAAAACCATCAATCGCGACGCCATTCAATTCCGGCGCGGGAATCTTGGCCCAACGAAACGTCGTCCCTCCCCCGGCGAGTTTGGGGCTTGCGAACAAGAACAGTATGCCAATTTCCGGCGGCCCGATCTTGCCCTTCTTGTCCTTGTCGTACTTCGAGAAATCAACAAACGGCGCGGCCTTCAGCAGCGCCGCCCGACAGCGTTTTTCGATCGTCCGCGGCTCTTCCTTCGTCGGGTCATCGGCATCCAAGGCCACCTTGACGACGCCGTCATCTCTGGTGTCGCAGTTCTCCTTGCAGGGCACAATGCTGACCTTGCCGGCAAAATTCACGCGAAGCCAGTCCTGCATCGTGTAATGCTTTTTCGTCGAAGGAAATATCCAACTCGATACTGTCTCAGTGGTCACATCGAACTTCGATTGCTTCGTGTCCACCATGATGACAAGGAACGGCTTCTGATCACCGGCAACCAGCTTCAATGCCGCGCGGCTCGGCGAGGAGAACAGAACGAGCAAGGCAACAAACGCAAAGTGTGAACGTCTGCCTTTCATTTTGCCGGCGGTTGCCAGATGGCGATGCCCATGTGGTAGCGATTGTGGTTCTCGCGGTTCGGCACCGGTCTCTGACCGCGCCGTCGTGCCGACCGCAAGGTCTCCTCGACCCAGACCCACACGGAGACCTTCGGTCAATCCCGTGCGGGGTCTGGAGACCCTCGCACAACAAGAACGTCTGCCATTCATTTTGCCGGCGGTTGCCAGATGACCACGCCCATGTGGTAGCGATTGTGGTTCTCGGCGCTCTTGGCGTAGTAGGCGGTCACGATCTTGCCGTCGGTGCGCTGGACGCTGCTTGGATAACCACAGTCCTGTTCGAGGCTGTTGGCGAGGCGGATCGGGTCGCCCCATGTTTTTCCCTCGTCGCCGCTCAGTTTCGCCAGCACGCCGAACTGGCCTTTCACGCGATTGCCGTAGGTGAGCAGAAGACGGCCATCCTTGAGGCGCGCGAGGTGGGCGTTGATTTCGTTGCGAGCGGTCACGCGCTGGGGGCCTTGCCACGTCGCGCCGTCATCGTCGGAGCGGAACAACTCCGTGGCGTCAATGCGCGCCGCCGCCAGCCAGCGTTTGCCACCAAGGTGCAGCAGCGAAGTCTCGTTGTGCTTCTCGCCGATGATCGAAGTCGGACGCCATGTTTTACCGTCGTCGTCACTGCGGAAATGCCACGCACGCATGCTCTTCGTCTTGAAACTTTTTGTCGGGTTAGCCAATTCACCGCCATAACACGAGGCGTGCAGCGCGCCATCCTCGCCGACGACGATGGGGCCAAACGGGATGAATTCAGTCCAACCTTTCTGTGGCGTGGGAAATTGTTTCCGGTGTGTCCATGTGCGACCGCCATCACGCGACCGGCAGACCCACGTCGAAATGATGGCATCGCGAAACACTGGCTGCTTCGGACGCTCCGTCTGTTTCAAGTTCGTCCAACCCGAACAAAGCACGAGCAGGTCGCCATTCTTCGCGAGGCCGGAGGCGACGTTCATGCGAACTGTATCCGGTTCGTGTTGCGTGACCGGGTCGGCTTTGGTCCAGAATTCCCCGTTGGCGCTCGTCCAACACTCGGCATCGCCTTCCATCTGTCCGTGGCTGGGTCGGTTGAAGATGACCGCGGCAATCGTGCCGTCACGAAGCACGGTGAGTTGAGGCCACGCGCAGACGTTATCAATCGCGATGTAACGTTTTGCGATAACCGGCTCAGCGATTGTAGCCGTACCCTTTACGGGTGCGAGGAGCGCAGGCATAAAGCCTGCGACTACCAGACTTGTTAGACGTGCCAAATGCATCATGGTATCACCTCGCTCAGTTGCACGACACGTCCGCCCTCTTCGCGGCTGCGGATGCCGGCGATGATGACGGACATCAACTCAATCGTTTCATCGAACGGATACTGTCGCTTCCCCGTCCGCAGGAACTCGATGAACGCCACGAGCTGGCCGCGAAATGCGTGATAGGTGTCGCGCAACGTGACGGCTATCTGGCCTTTGGTGCCGTAAAGATGAACGCCGCCGAAGCTGCCGTAGGCATCGTGGATCGCCGCCAGCGTGAGTTGTACGCCGCTGCGATGCACGACATGCACGATGTCGGAGCCGTCGCGATGATTCGTCTGCACGGACTCGAACCCCGGCCCGACCAACGGCTGCACGGCTTCGAGCGCGTGGATGCCGTAGCGTTCCCACGTCTTGCAGGTGAAGCTGGTGATCCAGCGCAAGTCGCCATATTCATCGCGTCGAGCAGCGACCGCCGGAATCTCCGGCGAGTACCGCATGCCGCTGTTGGAGAGTATCCGGTTTGTCTTGCGCTGCCACTGAATGAACTGGCGGAGGTCAGGCAGATTGATCGCCATCGGTTTGTCAATGAACACCGGCAAGCCAGCCTCGATGAACGGACGGGCGCGGCGAACGTGATCGTTACCGTCGTCGGTCGCGATAACGGCGGCGTCCACGTGGCCGATGACGTCTTCCGGTTTCGCGACGACGTGCTCGATCAAGGACGCGGCAGCGACCTTCGGCGCGTCTGCGGGCTCGTCGGTCCAGACGTGCGTGACGCGCGCGCCGGGGATGCGGACGGATTCGAGCGGTTGTCCGCCTAGATACTTTGGGATGCCCGCGTAGGGGCATTTTGCCATCTCGGCGGGGTTGTAGCCGTTGATGATGGCTGACCACGAATACGGGTGGCCGTTGCCCTCGATCATGCCGAGCATGGCGATTCGGATTTCGTTGCTCATGAGATTTCGATTGCCTTTCCGCTGCGCGCCGATTCGAGCGCGGCGAGGTTGAACTTCAGTGTTTGCGCCGCCTCGGCGATGGTGGCGAGGGGTGTTGGTTTCCTGCGCATCCCGTCGAGGAATGCGTTGGCTTGCGCGATGAAAATGTCGTCCCGCTCCAGCGGCGCAGCCTTGTGATGTTCCCACTCCTTCGCGCCACGACGGAACACGCTCCAACGCTGTTCGTGTCCCTCGACGCGCACGCTGCCCGCTTCGCAATGAATGAGCAGCGTCATTTCGCTCGGCGCCTGGAACTGGTTCAACGCGTAGTTCACCAGCACGTTGTCGTTGCGGGCGGTCACATTCACCGTGTCCTCGACCGTCACGCCTTCGAGCGCTTGATGCGCCGCGTCGCAGAACAGGCGCGTCGTCGGCCCGACGAGCCATTCGACGACATTGGCAATGTGCGTCAACGCGTCCTGGATCGCCCCGCCGCCGGATTCGTGCCGCGTGTAATAAATCTCCCGATACGCGGGACGGAACGTCGGAAAGTGTTGTCCCGTCGCGACGCTCACATGCAGAGGCCGTCCAAGTGTTCCACGCCGCAAAACATCGCGCGCACCGAGGATCCACGGCATCACGTGATAGACATACGCCACCGCCGTGAATTGTTTCAACCGTGCCGACGCAGTGCACAACTCATCCACTTTGTCGAACCTCGTGCTCAAGGGTTTCTCGATAAACACCGCCGCGCCGTGCCGCAACGCCGCGAGCGCAAGCTCGACATGCGTGTGGGCCGGCGTGGCGATGACGATGCCGTCGTATTTCCGCGCGGCAAGCGCGACACGGAAGTCAATAAAGTTGGCGACATTGTATTGTTGAGCAACGCGTTGGAGCAGGACCGCGTTCGAGTCACACGCTGCGACCTCAGCGCGGCCCGTGCGTTGGAAGCATCGCAGATGTCGTTCACCGATGCTGCCACAGCCGACAATGAGAATAGCATTATTCATGGATGGCTAGTTGGCATCAAAAGCGATACAATGTCAATCCGTGAACACACCACTATCAGTGGCAGTCAGCGTCCTGCTGGCGGGCGGAACGATCTTCGCACCGTCCCAACCGCCGATGGAGTTCAAAGGGAAACTCGGCGAGTTCCGTTCGCCGCTCATCTTTGATGACGGCACCCGGGTGACGAAGGCCGCCGACTGGCCGCGCCGGCGCGAGGAGATTTTGCGGTACTGGCACCGCGTCATGGGACCGTGGCCGGCGGTATTGACGAAGCCAAAAGTGGAAGTGTTGCGGGAAGAACCACGCGAGAACTTCTGGCAACAGCGCATCCGCATCGAATTGGCGCACGGACAAATGGAGGAAGCATGGTTGCTCCTGCCCAGCGGCACAGGACCGTTCCCGGCGGTGTTGGTGCTCTATTACGAACCGGAAACCAGTGTCGGCCTGAAAAACAAAGAACGCGATTTCGGCCTGCAACTCGCCCGTCGCGGATTTGTCACGTTGAACATCGGCACGCCGGGCGGCGATGCATACAAACCCGACATCGGCAACGCAAAGTGTCAGCCGTTGTCATTTCACGCCTACATCGCCGCGAACTGCTGGCACGCGCTCGCCAATCTGCCGCAGGTAGACGCGAAACGCATCGGTGTGGTCGGGCACAGTTACGGCGGAAAGCGGTCGCTGTTCGCCGGCGCGCTCTGGGAGAAATTCGCCTGCGTTGTCACGAGCGACCCCGGCATTGTCTGGGACGAAACGAACAGGAGCATCAATTATTGGGAGCCGTGGTATCTCGGCCTCGACCCGTTGCACCCGCGGCCCAAGCGTGGCATCCCCACCGTGGACAATCCACGCACTGGCGCCTACGCACAACTCATCAAAGACGGGCGCGATCTCACCGACTTGCACGCACTGATTTGTCCACGACCGTTCCTAGTCAGCGGCGGACACGAAGACCCGCCGGAACGCTGGACGGCGTTGAACCACGCTATCGCCGTCAACAAGCTGCTCGGCGTCAAGGACCGCGTCGCAATGACGAACCGGAAGGAGCATTCGCCAAACCCGGAATCGAATGCGAAACTCTACGCCTTCTTCGAGCTTTTCCTCGGAAAGAAATGAACTATCATTGGACTACCATGAATCATAAACCTCAATTCTCCCGCCGTTCCTTCGTCAAACTCAGCATCGCCGGCATTGCCGCGCTTTCGCTCCCGCAGATTGTGCCGTCGCGCGTGTTCGGCACGAACAACCGGCTCAATGTCGCCATCATCGGTTGCGGCAACCGCAGCAAACAACTGCTCCCCTCCATCATCCTTGAGGGCGATAACATTCTCGCAATGTGTGATGTGAACACATCGCAGATCGCACTGCTCAAATCAGGCGGCGGCGCCACGGGAAAGAAGAAAAAGGGAGGCGTCAACCTCGCTGCGGCTTTGGAGAAGACGAAAGTCTATGACGACTACCGCAAGCTGCTCACGACGGAGAAGTCCGCCGACGCGGTGATTGTCTGCCCCGGCCAGCGTTGGCAGGTCCCGATGAGCAAAGTGTGCCTCCAACTCGGCAAGCACGTGTTCTGCGAGAAACCGCTCGCCCACAGCGTCGCCGAGGCGCGCGAGATTGCGAGGATGATGCCGGGCTGCAAACTCGTCACGCAAATCGGCACGCAGGGCGGCGCGACCGATACGTTTCGCCGGAGCATGGAGATCATGCAGTCGGATTTGCTCGGCCAGATTCGCGAAGTCCATTGCTGGATCAACCGCAGTTTCCCACCCAGCGAAGCCGTCGCGCAAGTGGCCGACCCGATTCCGGATGGATTGAATTGGGATTTCTGGTGCGGACCGTCGCCGGTCCCGCCGTTCAAGGACTATTACCTCGGTGGCTGTCTGAAATGGGGACGCTGGCTCGATTTCGGTGACGGACATCTCGCCGACATGGGCGCCCACGCCCACAACCTGCCATTACGCGCGCTCAAGCTCGGCCCGCCGATCCGCATCACTCCCTTTACCTTCGAGCCAACCAAGGACAGCTATCCTTCAAAGATGAAGTATCGCTGGGACTTTGCCGCGAGAGAGAAATTCGATCCCGTGAGCGTCTGGTGGCACGACGGCGAGGACGCCGCGCCGCCTGCACACTTGACCGGCGACTTGGTGGCCACCTACGGCAAGGTGCCGACCAATGGTTGCTTCTTTCTTGGCGAAAAAGGCGTTCTCTGCTCCGACGCCTGGGGCAAAGGCGGCGTCATGCGCCTCAAGAGCGACGCCAACCCCAAATGCCGCGGTGTGCTCGATCACGAAGTCGCCAAGTCAGTGCCCGTGATCTATCCCCGTTGTCCCGACCAGAACCACATGAAGGAATTCCTCGACGCCTGCAAAGGCGGCCCGAAGACGTTCCAGAGTTTCGACATTGCCGCCCAAGCCGCCGAGTTCGGAATGACCGGCATCGTCGCCTTGCGCGTGGGCAAGCCAATCGAATGGGACAGCAAAAACATGAAGGCGAAAGGCTGTCCCGAAGCCGACCGCTGGGTTCGCCTGCCCCAGCGCAAGAAGTGGTTGATGTGAGCAGACGGTAGTTGGCAGGTGGTAGATTGGAGGGGAAGGAACGCCGCGGTTCTGTCGGTGGGAAAGGATGTTTTTGCGTTATGACAAAATATGTCTCTTGCCTCTTGGTGCTGCTGTCAGCAGCCGGTTTTTGTCCGGCGAATGACAAACCGCTGCGCGCAATCGCCATTGATGCCGGGTTTGACGGGGCTGATTGCAATTACCATTCGATCACCTTGGCCAGTGATGGGCGAATCTACTTCAGCTTGTCCGGGCACCGGATAGACAAGAACGTTCATTTCTGCTGCTTCGATCCCGAACAGCAGAAAATGGTCTTCTCCCGCGAGATCAACGAGGCGCTGAAAAACGAGGACACGACCAAGACTGTTCCGCAAGGCAAAATTCATTCAGGGCTGATGGAGGCCGGCAAGAAACTCTATTTCTCCACGCACATCGGTTACTACAAGGACGACCGGCGGGGTCGAGGCAAGTATCCGGGATTTCATTTCATGTACTACGACCTGAAGACGGACAAACTGGTGGACATGGTGCGCGGCCCGGTAGGCCAAGGAATGCTCACTACGAGCTTGGACGCCAAGCGGCTGATCCTCTACGGCCTGACCTACCCCAGCAGCCGTTTGTTCAAGTACGACATCAAGGCCGGCAAACTCACCGAGTTGCCGAACCCGCACGCCGAATCAGCCGATTTCACGCGAAGCTTCAACAGCATGAACATCACGCGCGTCCTCGCGATGGATCCGCAGGGGCATGTTTACGGTTCCTGTCTGGACGGTTCAATCTGGCGCTTGGATGACCGGGACAACCCCGTCATCTTGCCCCGCGTCAACGTCCTTCAAGGCTTGGCCGGCACGGTGGATGAGTTGGGCCGGCTCAACAACAACTGGCGCGCTGTCCTGTGGGACGACAAAGACAAATGTTTTTACGGAACGCACATGGGGACACAGAGTTTGTTCAGGTTCGATCCTGACAAGATGAAGATCAAGCCGCTCACCAGATTCTCGGCGCAAGCGTTCCGCGACACCGGCCACACCTACCTGTCCAAGACAAAAGTTCCGCTCTCGCAACTTGGAATGGCAATGGGACCAAACCACACGATCTATCAAATCGTCCACGGCCAGCCGATACAGATGAGCGGTCGCAGCGAATACAACACGGTGGCGCGACTGGTCACGTACAACCTTGACACCGGCGAGTACAAAGACCACGGCCCCATTTTCTGTCAGGACGACCGGCGGGTGACATTTGTCGAATCGATCCTTTTGCACCCGAGCGGTGACATTTACACCGTCGGCGATGTGGAAGTGATTGGTGAGAAACACAACTATTTCAAGCAACTGCGAGAAGTCGCCACGGCAGGAGAAACCCGCGGCGAGGTGTATAAGGTAATGTTGGTGCGCATACCGAAAGGCCAAGTAAAACCATGAAAAGAAACCTCTTGATCGTTGGACTGCTGATGTTCGGCATCCATGAAACAACCGCCAGCCAGATCATCCCGCGTCCACGCATTGAGAAACTCACCGGCGACACCCTGACGCTCGCCGCAATCAGCGTGTCGGGCAATCCGCCAGCGGAAGGTCTGAGATTGCTGGAGGCGCGACTCAAAGCTTTGGGTTGCTCTATCCGCAACGACAAAAAAGCGATGATTGTCTTCGAGAAGTGCCCGGCGAAAGAGATGGCGCAATTGATCGTCAAGGAAGCGTTGGAGCCAAAACGATTGGCGCAGGCGTATCGCTTGACGATAACCGACCGCGTCACCATCAAAGCCCCTGGCGACCTGGGGCTTTCCTACGGCATCGTTTCACTGGTTCAACTGCTCGAGTCGGACTCGAAGGGAAACGTGCGAGTACCCAAAGGTGAAATCCTCGATTGGCCGGAGATCGGCCTGCGCCTGAGCAAAACCAGCGCGACGGACAATAATCCGGCTCGCGTCAACCGGTTCGCCGCTTGGATGCCGCTTTACAAGATGAGCCATGTCGGACTGCAATTTCACGGCAAGAAATCCCTCGAACTCGACGACAATTTCACTGCCAATGTGAAAACCGTTTGTGGCTGGGCGCGTCGCAACGGGGTTTGCGAAACGGTAGTTTACTTTTGTCCGTTCCGCGGCAAGCCGGGCACGGATGCCTATGATTTCAGGCTGTCCGAACACAAGGCGGCCTACGCGAAGTTGCTTCAGAGTTTTCTCGCGCAGGGCGCGCATGGTGTTGAAGTGGATTACAACGATTGGCCGGGCAGCGCGGAGACGCCGATTGAAGACGTGATCAATCTGGCATGTGATGCTGTGTGGAAGAGCGATCCTGGTGCTTACATCTTCTACTGCCCGCCCAACAAGGGAACATCCACATACCGCGGACCTGCCAGCCCGGAGATGACGCGGATTCTGTCCAAGGTTCCCGCTCGCGTCTGGCCGTTGTGGACGGGTTACGCCACGCTCATCACCAAGCCGTTGACGGTGGAGACGGTCGAGGCTTGGACAAAAGCCGCCGGTCGTCGTCCGTTGCTTTGGGTGAACCGTGTGGCGCTTGGCGTGAAGGGTGAATTTGGTCGCGCCGTAGCGGAAGCGTCGGGCGCACACGCTTTTCGAGGTGACCTACTGCCAAAGAACTTGAATCAACTTTTTGAAGGCGTCCATTTCAACGCGGGAATGGACGCTGGCTACGTCACACTGCATTCGGAGAAGTTCTCGACGGAAGCGCTCGCGTATTTCGCGACGGCTGCCGATTACGTCTGGAATCCGCACGATTGGGATGCCGTGGAATCGTGCCGTCGCGCCCGGCGATTCGTGGAAATCATGTTGCCATTGCTGGAACAAAGTAGTTCGTTGATGAAAATGCAAATTGCCGAGTTGGCTCCCAGCGGTGCGTGGTGCTGGTTCCAGGACCCGCGCGCTATGTATTACGAAGGCAAACATCGCCGGACCTATGTGGGCTGGATCACATTGGCCGGGGACGTTCAAGTCGCTTCGATTGACGCCGACACCGGCGAAACGCTGACCTCGACTCTCCGCGGGAAACTCCAAGCGGACGACCACGACAATCCGGTCATCCACATCACACCAGATGGGCATCTCACGGTTTTCTACTCCAAACACGGCCCTGGAGACGGCATCTTTTACCGGCGAAGCGCTGAGCCGGAGAGCATCCAGCAGTGGGAACCGGAGCAAATCATTCGCACAAACACAAAAGGACGAAGCGGATTCACATACTATCATCCGATGCGACTCAGCGCGGAAGGCGGAAAGACTTATCTTTTCTGGCGGGGTGGAAACTGGAAACCAACTTTCAGCACCACGATGGATGGCAAAACTTGGACGGAAGCTCGAAATCTTCTCATGAGCAACGAACCGCGTCCGTACATGAAGGTCTGCTCCAACGGTCGGGACAGCATCCATTTCGCCTACACCAGCGGCGACCCCAAGCCGGAGGAAACCAAAGTCACGAGCCTTTTCTACGCATTTTATCGCAAGGGCACGCTGCATCGCGCCGACGGCAGCCGAATCTGTGCGCTGGACGAAGTCCCGTTCGACCACAAGCAGGGCGACCGGCTCTGGGACCACGAGGCCACAGGGCACCGGGCATGGGTTTGGGACATCGCGCTCGACGCGGACGAAAACCCCGTGGTCGTCTTCGTAACGTATCCGGACACGGAAGACCATCGCTATCAATACGCTCGTTGGGACGGAAAGAAGTGGAACGTCCACGAGGTCACTCGCTCGCCCGGAGGATTCACCCTTCCACGTCCCGATGGCACGCGCACATCTCCCCGCTATTCCGGCGGAATCACTCTCAATCACTCCGACCCGTCAACGGTGTATGTTTCCGCCAAGCGCGAAGGAGTCTTCGAGATTGAAAAATGGACGACACCCGACCACGGCAAGACCTGGATGTCAGAAGCTGTCACATCAGGCTCCAAGAAGAACAACGTCCGCCCGGTTGTCCCGTGGGGATTCAACGGCAAAGGAGTCGAGGTCTTCTGGATGCATGGCGATTATTACTACTGGAAAGCCGACTATCACACCGCCATTCAGATGCGGTTCGGACAGCGGTAGAGGAGTCACCATCACGAAACACTCGATACACATTCTCGTTATCGTGCTAATCGCGCCAGCTACGCTGTTCGCTAGCGTGCCCTCTGGAGTCCGCTGGGAAATCGGCACACCCATTGTGACCTATTGGGCAGGTCCCATGCCGATGACCGACGCTGCCGCCAGGCAGATGGCCGAGGGCAACTGGAATCTCGTCTGGGTTACGAAGCAGGGCTTGCCGGCGGGCGGCAACTTGGCCGCACACTATCGCACCCAACTCGATATCCTCCAGCGGCACGGCTTGCGCGGAATCGTCGGTTTGGGATTGTGGGATTTGAATGATCGGGAGAAGAAATCGCAATTGGACGCGACCGTGGACAGCCTGCGGACTCATCCATCTCTCTACGCCTACAGTCTGAAGGACGAACCGAACTCCTCCTTGTTTCCTGATCTCGCCCGCATCCGCGCCTACCTGAAGGAAAAAGACCCGCGCCATCTTGTCTATGTGAACCTCTATCCGTTGACCGCCTCCAACAAACAACTGGGAATCACGGGAGATCAAATCCCCGCCTACCGGGAATACTTGCGTCAGTTCATCAAGATCGTCCGCCCAGAACTGCTCAGCTACGATCACTATCATTTCGGCGTAAGAGGTGACGGGCTGAAATATTTTCTGAACCTAGCGTTGATGCGTGAAGCGGCGCTCGAAGCCGGTTTGCCATTCATGAACATTGTGCAGGCTTGCAGTTGGACCAAGAACATGCGCATTCCCACCGGCGAAGAACTGCGCTGGCTGACATACACCTCCTTGGCCTACGGCGCCCAAGGCATCTCCCACTACGTGTATGGCTATCGTGGCCACGACGGCGCGATGATGAATCTCGCCGACGGATCGCCGACATCGCTGTATTACGCGGCGCGTGAATGGAACAAGGAATTCGTCGCCATCGCCAAGCAGTTGCAGCCGCTTCCGTCTCTGGCCGTTCGTCATGCCGGCATGGTTCCAGAAGGTGCAACGCCGCTGGAAGAGAACGCGCCATTCCGCCTTGATCCGCCATTGCCGACCAAGGATTTCCCGCCCCGGCCAGCGAAGTTGACGGACGCAGAGGAAGCAGCATTGTTTGCTGAGGGTGGATCGCACCATTCGCGAGTAGAAGGATTTGTGATTGGCTGTTTCGGCAAAGACAACTCGCCGACCCACGCGCTGGTGGTCAATCTCGACTACCGCACGTACAGCGGTCGCGGCCAACCTCGGCAGAACGAGTTCCTGAAACCCGTTGTTCGCGCTGTCGTCGGGCCGGGGCAACTGGAAGTATTCGATGCGGCTACTTCGAAGTGGTCGCCTGCGGGTACTGATCGAATTGAACTGCATCTTCCTCCCGGTGGCGGTAAACTCTTTCGCGTGAAATAACATGAACACTACAACACTGACTGCATTGTTTGTCCTCGCGTCGAACCTCAGTTTCGCCGCAACCCTCGACCCCAATTGCTACTGGAAAGCCGGCGTGGCTTCCACGGTCATCACGCCGAAAACCAATATGTGGATGGCCGGCTACGCGGCACGCAAGGAGCCGTCGCACGGCACGGCGCAGCACCTGTTCGCCAAGGCGCTCGCGCTGGAGGACGAGAAAGGAACGCGACTGGTCATCGTGACGCTGGACTTGATTGGCGTGCTCCCGACGTTGCGCCAGTCGGTCGAGAAACAAGTCTTGGAACGCTACAAGGTGCCGCCGCAGTTTCTGGTGATGAACGCGTCGCACACGCATTGCGGGCCGGAGTATCGCGGCAGCAAGCCGGAAGCTCCGAAGTATCACGCGTTTCTGGAGGAACGGCTGCCGCGCCTCATCGGCGAAGCGTTGTCAAAGCTCGCGCCGGCGCAGTTGCTTTACGCGCACGCCCGATGTGGGTTCTCCATGAACCGGCGTCGTAATTACTCGCTCCTTCCAACCGATCCCAACGCCAAAAAAGCGCCCAACCCCGACGGTCCTGTGGACCAAAATGTGCCCGTGTTGATGGTGCAAAGCCCCGGCACCAATCTCTGCGCCGTGCTCTTCGGCTACGCCTGCCACAACACCACGCTCAGTTCGGTGTCCATGACTGGCAAGGTCCATCGCTATGAATTCAACGGCGACTACGCCGGCTTCGCGCAGGAAACATTGCAGGCAGGGCGGCCGGGATTGACTGCGATGTTCATGCAGGGTTGCGGCGCCGACCAGAACCCTTACCCGCGCCATTACATGATTCCCTACGTCAAGCCGCTGGAATTTGCACAACACCACGGGAAGACACTGGCGTATGCGGTCGAGGCAGCGATGGCGTCGCATGTCCGACCAGTGCGCGGCCCGCTCCGCGGCGCGTTTGAATACATCACATTGGAGCGCGAACAAAAAGACCCGAAGAAACCAGTGCCGAGCCGCCAATATCCGGTGCAGGTCATTCATTTCGGCGACGACCTGATACTGGTGACGCTCGGCGCGGAAGTCGTGGTGGATTACTCGCTGCGGTTGAAACGCGAACTCGGCGGCAAGGCGGTCGTGTGGGTCGCTGGCTACTCGAATGAGTATGGCGGTTACATCCCCAGCTTGCGCGTGTTGAAGGAAGGCGGTTACGAAGCGCCCGATTACAAGCCCGACATCGAAGAACGCATCGTCGGTAAAGTCCGCGAATTGAACCGGCGACTGACCAAATAGCACATGACACATCCACTGATCGTTCAACACCGGTTGTGCGCAGGTCTCCTGACCGCGCACATTTCGCGACCGCAGGTCTTTCGCTACGCGACGGAGGAGGAGACCTCGCGGTCACACGCCTCGGCGCGGTCAGGAGACCCGCGCCGAACAACCGGAAATATGCGCCGAACAGTCGTTCTGCTCGGTGTCCTCATCAGTGCGCTCGGCGTGTCCGCTGCGTCGCCGCGCTTGGATCGGAACAATCTGCTGACGTATCGGAATGCGCGCGGCGCGATTGTGCCGGTGAAAAACGTTACCGACTGGCAGAAGCGTCGCGCAACGATTGTGGTGGCGATGGAAGAAATCATGGGACCACTGCCGGGCAAGGCGAAGCGTTGTGCCCTCGACATGAAAGTGGAAGAGGAAACCGATTGCGGCACTTACGTCCGACGGCTTATCACCTACTCGTCCGAACCCGGTTGCCGCGTCCCCGCGTATCTGCTCATTCCTCACGCTGCGCTCCGCAACCCGGCACCGGCGATTCTCTGCTTGCACCCGACCGAGAACAAGATCGGCCACAAGGTTGTCGTCGGTCTCGGCGGCAAACCGAATCGCCAGTACGCACAGGAACTGGCTGAGCGCGGTTTTGTGACGCTTGCGCCGTCGTATCCGTTGCTCGCCAACTACCAGCCCGACATCAAAGCGCTCGGCTGGCAAAGCGGCACAATGAAAGCCATCTGGGACAACGTCCGCGGCCTCGACCTGCTGGAGTCGTTGTCTTTCGTAAAACGTGGCGGGTTTGGCGCCATCGGCCACTCACTCGGCGGGCACAACTCGGTCTATACGGCTGTGTTCGACCAGCGCATCAAGGTGATTGTGTCAAGTTGCGGACTTGACTCCTACTGCGACTACTACGGCGGCGACCCGAAACGCTGGCTGCCGGAGAAAGGCTGGTGTCAGACACGCTATATGCCGAAGCTGGCCAACTACGCAGGCCGGCTGGAGAAGATTCCGTTCGACTTTCACGAGATGATCGGCGCGCTCGCGCCGCGCGTCTGTTTCATCAACGCGCCATTGAAGGACAAGAACTTCAAGTGGGACAGCGTGGACCGCGTCGTTGCGACGGCGATGCAGGTCTATAAACTTTACGGCAAACCGCAGAACCTGCTAGTCGAGCATCCCGACTGCGACCACGATTTTCCCGATGCGATGCGCGAAATCGCCTATCGTTTGTTCGAGGAGCACTTGAGATAACCAATGCGCGGTTTGCTCCTTGCGCTTCTGAGCACAATCGCCGCCGCAGAGCCAACGACGATCAAGTTCACCGGCGGCAGCGCGTCTGATTTTCAGGCGTTGCTCGACAACGCGCCGACGGGAGCCGTGGTGGTTTGCGAACAAAGCAATCCGCTGGAAGTCTCGACCTCGATCCTGTTGCGCAAACCGATGACCCTGCGCGGCCTCAAAGCCGACCTCCCACCAAAGCTGGGCAAGATGCCGATCTTGATCGCCGACGCCGAAAAGATCACGCTCACCGACATCGAGATGCACGGGAACTACGATTCGGTGAGTCAGCAGCACCGTGCACCGTTGATCCATATCAAACGCGGCGGCTTTCGCATCGAACGCTGCAAGTTTTTCGACGGCAGCAAGGACGGCATCATGGTCACGCCGGAAGGCGGCACGGGCGACATCGTCGGCGGAGTCATCCGCGATATCGAAGGGGCACGGATGGGACGCGATCTCGTGTCGTTAAGCGGCGGCAACGGCGGTCTGCGGATTCGCGACGTCACAGTGGAGAACGTCAGCCTCAAGAAAGGCTACCATCGCGGGGCCGTCGAAGTGAGCGACGGCACCGACAATATCACGGTGCGCCATGTGTACGCCGAGGATGCCGTGTACGCGATTGATGTGCAGGACCATGGTGCCGTCAGAAAGAAAACCGGTAACGCTTGCGCGCCGAACACCAAAGTAATTCTCGAAGACGTGACCGCTGTGCGCTGCAAACACATCATCCGGACCGCCAACCACTCGCCGCCCCAACACGCAGACCTGACACTGCGCGATTTCACCGGCAGGAACTGCGAAGAACCAGTCAGAATCTCCAACACAACCAAGGTGTTCATCGAGAACCTCACGATCATCAACGACCAGACGCCGAGCGAATCTCCTATTCTGCTGCGTAACGATCACCACGCCGTCATCCGCAACGCTTCCGTGCAGAATACAGGGAAAGACATCCACGCCGTGACAATCAACACCTGCACCGATGTTAAGTTGGAGCGAGTAATCTGCAACGGCACAGCGGTCGAACAGCCATTCGTCCTCAACGAAGACAAGAAAAAGACAAAGAAACTGAAGAACAAGTAACGGGCTGCAGCTAGTGGTACAGTTCGTTGTAGCGGCGCTTCTGCGAAGCGCCGTGCAGCGGGGAGAATCCACCTGCGCTTCACAGAAGCGCAGCTACACCTGTTTCAATCTGTACCACGACCGAGCTGCATCACAGCTTGCATCGGTGCGCGGCTATCGCTACGATGCGCACGAGGTGCAACTATGAAGACGATGCAAACTCTGGCGGTGTCGTTCATGATGGTGCTCGGCGCATGCGCGCCAACACGATTTGCTGAGCCGGCGAGGGAGGACTTCCGCAACCAGTTCTTCGAACTCTGCGACATGGCCGCCGCCCAGCTCAGCGCCGGCCAACACCAAAAAGCGTGTTTCATTGACAGCTACGCGGTGCGCGCGTTGTGCGTTGCCTACGACATGACCGGCAAACGGGCGTATCTGGACGCCTGCAAGACTTGGTCGGAGGCGATGGTTGCGTTCCAAGAGAAGATGGTGCCGCGCGGGGCGTATTACATGAACTACGGACGCAAACCCGGCGAAACCGAAGGCGGCTGGTATGTGGCCGACAGTTCCAGCATCGCGATGGGCGTGCTGGCCACGGCAGTCCGTTGCGACGGCCCGGAGAAACAGCGTTTTCTGAACTCAGCCAAATCCTTCGCCGCGCTGGTGATGGACAACTACATCGGCCCGTCCGGCGGAATCCGCAACGGCCTCTGGCCAAAATTCGACGGCGAGTGGTGGTGCAGTTCCGGCATCTTCGGCTCGCTGGCGTTCCTGCTCTACGATGAAACGCGCGACGAACGATACCTCAAGGTCGCGCTGGGCGCCGTAAACTGGCTGAATCGTCTCGACCTCGACAAGACCGAACCGTATCCGCTCTCCGACATGGGGCCGACACTGCCGATGTATGTGTTCGAGACTTACTCGGCGGGACTGCGGCATTTGAAATCCAACAGCGCGCTGGCGCAAATCGCGTGGGCGGTCAAATGGATGGACCAACAGCAAAACACACCGCCCGCGGAACGACGGTGGCAGCCCGCGCTCCGTTGGGGAATGAAGTTTGGCGGTCTGCCGTTCCATCAATACGTTTGGGCGCGGCTTCTGCCCGAACGAAAATCGCTGACTGCGTCTGCCGACCGCGAAATGGAGCGGTTGGCGGGAATCGTGTTCGCGAAGAAACCCGAACTGACCCAGCTTGCCGTCTTCATGATGATGTCCTACGCCGAGCGGCTAAGTCCGGGAACAGTCTATCGGAGCAGCAAGAAACCGTAAGGCAGCGTGGTATGACTACACGCTTGATATCGCTTTGTCTGTCTCTGCTGGCTGTCACTACGATGGCCGCTGAACCCTCACGGGAAGTGCCGCGAGAGGAAATCATCAAACAGGTCGCCAAGGACTTTCAACTCTCACGCGCTCAGGTCGAACAGGAACCTTGGCGCATGATTCTCGATCACGACAACTGGTATCATCGCAGCCGCGTCATGGATTGGCCGGCGTTCGGCAAGTCCGCGACACGGACAGTGAAGGCGACGGGCGTTGACGATGACATCGCGATCCAGAAGGCGATTGATTCGCTGCCGTCTTCGGGCGGCAAGGTCGTGTTGTTGCCGGGCACGTATGTATTGGGCACCGCGATCCGCCCGCGAAACAACACGGAGCTTGAGATTCGCGGTACACTCAAGGTCGCCGATGCTGTGCGCACCGAGTTGACCGCCGATGTCGCCGCTGGCGCGACCACGCTCAACGTCGCTGACGCGAGTCGCTTTCGCGTTGGCCAGTGGGTGACGGTCTGCGAGGACAATCCGAAGCTCGATCACAAAGGCGGCCGGCGTTATGGCGAATCGGTCACGGTGAAGTCCATCGTCGGCGACACGCTCACGGTCAACCGGCCGCTCGGCAACCTCTACGCGAATGCGCGCTGGCAACTCGCCGGGTACGCGGTCGCGCACAAAGCGTTTGTCACGACCAGTCATTCCGCCATTTTGGTCGAGGGTGTGCAGCGCGTCTATATCCACGGCGGCGAGATTGACGGCAATCGCACCCACCAGAACGCCACCGCGCCGCTGGCAACCGACGAGGTCGTCGAAGACCTGCGTGTCAACTGCGGCATCGGCATCGTTCACAGTTCCTGGGTGAAGGTGGAGAAGATGTTGTTGCGCGACGCGAACCTGCACAACATCGCGTTCTACAAGAGCGACCACTGCGAGGCTGCAAGCCTCGAATCCTCCGGCTGCAATGACAAGAACATCTGCGTCCTCGAAGTGGAGACGTTGCGGCTCATCAACAATTACTGCCACGACTCGATGTTGGAGGACGGCATCTGTTGCCACGCACCCGGCGGGCCGTACATTCTCATCGCCAACAACCGCGCCACCGGCCACAAGCGCATGGGGATTCACGTCGGTTACTCCAGCCCGCACTCGCTGCTGGCGAGGAACGTGGCACAGTCCAACCGCTCTGACTTCCTCATCAACATCACCAACCCGCGCATCCCGCCGTCGCGAGACGGCAAGACAATCAGACGCCATGACACCCTCGTCTTCACCGCTGACCGACGACACCGGTGGAATGCCACCGGCGAAGTGTTGCCGTGGCCCGACGCCGCAAGCTTGGCAAAGGAAGGCGTGTTGTTCATCGAAAACACTGCCAGCAAGAAGTAAGGAGCTATCCAATGCGGAAACATTTCTTGATCGTTGTCACCACCCTGTTGCTGGCTACACTCACGGTGCTTCGCGCCGCCGAAGACCTCACCGTGCTCAAACCCACCGCCGACGGTGTCGTGCCGGGGAAACAATTTGAGCTTTGGTTGAAGAACGAGTTCTACCAGATGGTCGAGCAACGTAGCACGGCGTTTGAGAAGATGATCAAGAGCGAGACGGCCTGCCGCGCGTGGCAGAAAGAGCGGCGCGAGTTCTTCCTAGAAAACATCGGCGGGCTGCCGGAGCGAACGCCGTTGAAGGCGCGCATCGTGGGCACGTTGGAGGGCAAAGGTTATCGCGTCGAGAAGATCATGTTCGAGAGCCGCCCGGGATTTCATGTCACGGCGAACCTGTACTTGCCGGCGTCGCCGCCGCCGTGGCCGGCGGTGTTGGTGCCTTGCGGCCACAGTCACGACGGCAAGGCAGTGGGCCAATATCAGCGCGCTTCGATTCTGCTCGCGAAGAATGGCATGGCGGCGATGTGTTACGATCCCGTCGGGCAGGGCGAGCGTTATCAGATTCTCGACCTCACGCAGCAGCGCGCCGTCTTTGACGATGCCAAGCACGTGAAGGTTCCGCATCCGAACGCGCGTTTCCTCTGCACCATTGAGCACACGATGATGGGGCTGGGCTGCATCTTGCTCGGCGCGAACACCGCCCAGTATCGCATCTGGGACGGCATGAGGGTCATTGACTATCTGCAAAGCCGGCCCGATATCATTGCCGACAAAATCGGCTGCACCGGCAATTCCGGCG
>CAZNOK010000032.1:0-5530 GCA_964574605.1 uncultured Verrucomicrobiota bacterium | reverse complement strand
CCGCTGCGCCGGGCTGCTACCTCACGACGTTTCGCCGCCTGATAGACGGCAAAGGCGCACAGGACGCCGAGCAAAACATCTTTGGCCAGATCGCGTTTGGCATGGACGAGGCCGACTACTGCATCATGCGAGCGCCGAGACCGACGCTCATTTGTGCCGGCACGCGCGACGCGACGTTCGATTTCCGTGGCACGTGGGAGGTGTTTCTCGATGCGAAACGTTTCGGCTCGCGCATCGGTTACCCGGAGCGCATCGCGATTGCCGCGCCGGACGCGCCACACGGGTTCACCATCCAACTGCGCGAGGCGGTGGCGCGCTGGATGAGCTGCTGGCTGCTCGGCAAAGACAAAATCATCCGCGAAGTGGACACGATGACCGACACGATGACCGACGAGCAACTCCGCGCCTACAACACACCCGACTGGACACAGGAGCAGCTTCAATGCACGCCGAAGGGACTGACGCTGCTCATGCCCGGCGAACGCTCCGTGTTCCAAATCAACGCCAGCATCGCCGCATCGCTCAAAAAGACGCGCACCGCCGCGTGGCGCAAGCTCACCAACGACGACAAACGCAATCTCGTCCGCAAGACTATCGGTGCACGGCCGCTCGATAGCTTGCCCGCGCCAAAAGTTGAAACCATTGCGAAGATCCATGGCAACGGCTACACCATTCAGAAGCTCGTCCTCACGATTGACGAACGTCTTCGCTTGCCGGCGCTCGCCTTCATCCCAGCAAAGCCCACCGGTCCCGCAACGCTCTATCTGCACGGCGTCAGCATGTCCCAAGACATCGCGCCCATCGAGGCGCTCGTCAAACAGGGGCAGATTGTCTTGGCCGCCGAACTGCGCGGGATCGGCGAGACCGAGACCGGCCACGACAAACGCGATTACGGCTACGGTCGCTTCGGTCGCGACAATCAGGAAATCTTTCTCGCCTATCTCATGGGCAAGAGCTTCGTCGGCATGAGAACGGAAGATGTGGCAACATGGACTCGCGTCCTCAAGGGCTTCAATCCCACCGAACTGCGCCTTGTCGCCATCGGCGAAGCTGCGATTCCTGCGCTGCACACCGCCGCGCTCGCACCCGATGCGTTCCGCACCGTCACGCTGCGACAGATGATTCCGTCATGGGAAGAAATCGTCCGCGCCACGGAGACCTTCGATCAAGCCGTCAACGTCGTTCATGGCGCGTTGAAACACTACGACCTGCCGGACTTGGTGGAGCTTGCCGGTGCTCGCAAAGTGAGCCGGCAACAAGTGGCCGACGCGATGGGCAAGGTTATCGAGACCCGCACGCGTGAATAATGATGCCGTCACATTCCAGATTGCTTCCGGCCATGGCCCGGCATCACGGCAGACGGACATTACGATGGGCAGTCGCCGGTTTTGCGGATCGCTTCACCCTTTGCCGCCATTCGCCGGGTGTTTGGCGTTCGGCTTGACGGAAGCTGTGGATGAAATGGCTGAGGCTGTGAAAACCGCACGCCTCGGCGATGTGCAACAGTTTGTGATCGGTGGTGCGAAGTAGTTCTTTGGCTTTTTGCAGTTTGATTCGGACAATGAGTTCAACCGTGCTGATGCCCAGTTCCCGCCGACAAGCGTTCAACAACAAGCCTTCGCTGACGCCGAGTCGCTTGGCCAATTCGGTCACGGTTGGGAAAGTCAACATCCCCGTTTCGCACACGCGAATGGCACGCTGCACCAGCGTTTCCGGCGTTCGACGCGCGGAAGCGCCTCTAGTGGCTCCTTCGCAGCACAACTCCGCGATCCGACAAACCCGCTGCAAGAAGTGACCCGGATGCAGAAGCGCGCGCGAGTGAAATCCGGCCACGATTTCCTTGAACAATCCATACACCTCATCCGTCCGCGCTGGCCGGGCCACGGGCGACTGACGGCTGACGCCGAACAAGCGCGCAATGTCCGGCACCGCCGGGCCGCCGAGTTCAAACCAGATGGTCTGAAGCGGTTGGCCTTGGTATTCGGTGACTTCGTGCCAGACCAGCGGCCAGTGGAAAACGATTTCGCCGGGATGCACGAAAAACTCGTGGTGCTCCAGCCGCTCGTAGTCGGTTCCGTCAATGTCGTAGCTGACGCCCATGCCGTTGTGAATGAGGCGTTGCCGGACCCAGTCGCCTTTGCCGACGTGCGTGCCGGCGCTCATCGGAAAGAGGCCGATGCCGGCTTTGAGAAATTCTTCTGTGCGATACATGATGGCGATTACCGCAACTGATTTACGGATTATCGCAACACGCCACGCTTCTGTAAAGCGGGCAGTTGCTCTAGCCTCGCCACTGGAAATCCCAAGGAGAACAATATGAGTTATCGAACCATCTCACGACGCGCGCTGTTCGGCCTGATGACAATCACCGCCGCCGGAACATTGCTGGCGGCCGACGCACCGAAGAAACACACAGTCCGCGACCGCTTGTGGATTTTCGCAGTTCACGATGGCGCTGTGGACGAATACTTGGAACTGGGCAACGTGCGAGGCGGCTCGCGGATGACCCCTGCCGAAGGAGCCTTCTGGCTGGATGTGCCCAACCTGCTGTTGATCCGCCACCGCGAGATTCCTTCGACGCCGGCGCTGGAGCGATGGCGCGCGAAAACCCGGTTCGAGCAATACGCGATCTCCTTCGAGCCGCTGGATCGAGTCGTCTGGTCGGTCGTGGGCAGCGGCGGCAAAGGCGGCATGAGCGAACTGCCCCACGTCATCCCGCTGGCGAAGAAATTCCCCAACTTCACCGGCATCTACCTCGACGATTTCATCGTTGACGCGAAGAAACAACCGGATGGCCGCATGCTGGGGCGACCGGCGCTGTCGCCGGAGGACATGAAGCGGGCGCGCGAACAGTTGAAAGCCGTGGGACGCCCCATGGAGATTTGGATCACGCTCTACACGCACGAGATCAATCCATCGCGCAAAACCGCTTACCCGGTGTTTCGCGGATGCGAGCCGCCGCTGCCGGGTTTCCTCGATCAGTTTGACGCGCTGACGCTTTGGACGTGGAACTCCGATGAATTGCGCGAACTGGAGACAAACTTGGTCGCTCTGGAAAAGGTCGCGCCCAAGAACGCCCGCATCGCGTTGGGCCTGTACCTCTGGGATTTCTTCAATCACAAACCGGTTCCCCTGGACTTGATGGAACACCAGTGCGAGTTGGGTTTGCGATGGCTGCGCGAACGTCGCATATCGGACATGATCTTCTTGTCCAACAACGTCCTCGATGTTGGCTTGCCCAGCGCCGAGTTCACTCGAAACTGGATCAAGAAGGTCGGCAATCAAAAACTCAAACAATAATTGGGCAAGAAATTCGCATGATGCTCATTAGACTTGCAATCGTGACGATGCTGTGGGTAGTGCAAGGCGCATTCGCCAACGAGCGGGTAGAGGCCAGAAGAATCGAAGTGCCGGATTCGAGCTTGGAAACGTGGAACGCAAAATGGCAGAAATGGGTTGCGGAATGGAAGCTCTCGAAACCGGGCCGTTGTTGGGCGGACGGAGCGCATCAGGGCAAGTTCTGCGCCCTGATTCACAGCACAGCCGACACCGAACGGTGCTGCTTGACCTCGCCCGGATTGCCCCGGATCAAGTCGGGAATGGAACTGCGGATCGCGTTCTTTGCCCGGTGGCTCAAGGGGGATAACCGCGTGTGGGTTACGTTTGCGGATTTGGGCGCGTATCTGGACTGGTATCCTCTGGGGCAAGGTGTCATTCCCAAGGACGGCCAATGGCATCGCCTTCAGGTTGACATCAAGGCACCCCCGGTTCCTGAAGATGTTACCTTGCGGGTATCCATCGGTCTGCCGCAACCCACCCAGAAAAGCCCTTGGACCAAACCCATCACCGTTCCCACGGATACGGAATATTTGCTGGACGACGTTTCGGTCGAAATTCTCAAGACCGGAAGAACCACAGTGCCGAAGCGGCCCGTAACGCCGTCCTTCGTTTCGGGGGACGCGCGCGACAATCCGTCGTTGCATGGCGTGTATTGGACGCCGTGGCGCACGTATTGCGGCACGCCAATTTCCATGCCACATGATTATGACAAGACCCACGATGAGATCCGACAAGAACTGGACTTGATGCAGCAGATTGGGATCAAGTGGATCCGCTCGATCTGGCGTTGGGACAAGATCGAGTGGAGCAAGGGACAATTTGATTACGCGCTCCTGGATTTTGTGGTGGCGGAGGCGTGGAAGCGCGACATCCGCATCGTTCCGGCGCTGACCACAAGTCCGCGCTGGACATCCACCGCCCCGCCGGACGAGCCGGCCTTCCGCATCTATCCGCCCAACCTTGCGGACTGGGAAACCTTCGTCCATCATGTCGTCAACCATTTCCAACAGCATATCAAGTATTGGGAAGTCTGGAACGAACCCAACATCTTCAGCCGCTGGCATGGAACGATTGAAAACTACTACCGCCTGCAACAGGCGACGTTCACGTCGGCCCGCCGCGCAGATCCGAGTTCCAAAATTCTCCTAGGCGCGTTCGCCCAGTCAGGACACGCTTATCTGGACCAGCTCTTGCGTCTGGGGGTGAAAGACTACTTCGACATCCTGTCCTGCCATCCATATCCGGGCAAGGGCGGGCCGGACACGATCGAACACATTGTCAGCCGCCTTCGTTTGGTTCTGGCCGACCATGGCTGCGAGGACCGCCCGATCTGGTTCACCGAAGTCGGTTGGAAGGACGAGGATGCCGGCAGCGCCACCGAGCGAAACCGATGGGTCAACCATCTCTATGCCCGTGCATTCGGCGGCGTTGTGGAGAAGCGGTTTTGGTTCGTCTTCGACACATGGTCCCGTCAAGCTGTGCAAGGCGGATTCGCCTTGGTAAACTACCGTGAGGGAAAATGGGAACTTACGCCCGCCTATCACGCCTATGGACGAATGACGGGCAAGACTGTAAAACCGAAACAATCACCGGAACCACCCTTATGACAAACACCACCCGTCGTGATTTCATCAAGATAAGTTCACTCCTGACCGGAGCCGCCACGCTCAGTTCGCTGAATTTGAGCTGCGCCACCCGGACGGCGAACGAAACAGAAGTGATCCGTATCCGTGGCCATCATCTATTCGACATGCTCGACGCGCTCGGCACCGGCAAATCGAGCCACAAGACGCTCGGCCCGGTGGCGTTAAAGATTCGAGCTAATCCCAAGACGCCGATCAAGGTCGTCATCGGCGTGGACGACATTTGCGCGCCTTGCGAGTGGTGGGATCACGCAAAAGGACTCTGCACAAGAAACCTGACGAAGTATCCGGAGGACAACCCCAGCGCGATTGCTTCCGACAAGAACGCCATCCGCGTGCTCGGCTTGAAGCCCGGTGATGTCCGGAATGCCGATGACCTGTATCGGTTGATCCAAGCGAAAGTGACCAAGAAGGTTTTCGCCGAGGAAGTCTGCGTTGCCTGCCGGCTGGTGAACCGCTGCAAGGAAACCTATGAGGCGCGCATTGTCGCTGCCGTCAAGGCGCTTTCCGCGACCGCTTCAGACTGACGATGAACAAGGGCGACCTAT
>CAZNOK010000031.1:0-32298 GCA_964574605.1 uncultured Verrucomicrobiota bacterium | reverse complement strand
CGATTATTCTTTCGCGAGTTTCGCCGACCGCGAGTTCGGCGAATGGTACGGCTACCTCAACCGCGACGGCAGCGTGATGTTCACCGCCAAGGCCAATGGCTGGAAGGGATTCTTCCACCTGCCCCGCGTGTTCCTGCGCATGTTGCTGCTCCTCAACGGAACTCCGAGCAAATCGAGATGAAAGACATGAATAACCGACCACTGCCCGTCAGCTACAAGTGGGAATTGCTTTTCCTGCTCTGCCTCGCATTCTTTTTCCATCAAGGCGACCGCGCCATCTACGGCATCGTGATCTCCGGGATCAAATCCGATCTCGGGCTGAGCGACCAGCAACTTGGCTTGGTCGGGTCGGTGTTGTTCTTGACACTGGCGCTGGCGATGCCGTTCGCCGGATACGTCGGTGACAAGTGGAAGAAGAACTGGATTATCACGTGCAGCCTGATCTTTTGGAGCTCAGCGACGGTATTCACCGGCTGCGCGCAGGGCATCTTCGGCCTGATCCTCCTGCGCAGTGTGGCAACGGCAGGCGGCGAGGCGTTCTATGCGCCAGCGGCGTATCCGTTGATGGCGAAGTTTCACCAGCGCACGCGCGCGCTCGCGTTGTCGCTGCACCAAGGCGCGCTCTACGTCGGCGTGATGACGAGCGGTTTCCTCGGCGGCTGGATTGCGCAGACGTGGGGCTGGCGCTCGGCGTTCTATGTGTTCGGCAGTTGCGGCATCCTGCTGGGCATCGTTTTCATCTTCCGGCTCAAGGACACGCCCGACCCGACACCTGCGGACCCAGCGCACGCTCCCGGCATCCCGACGTTGCTGCGCGCGCTCGGCATCATCTTCCGCATCCCGACGGCACTGATGCTGACAACAGGGCTGACGGCAATCGTCTTCGTGAACAACGGCTTCATGGTCTGGGCACCGGAGTTCCTGCGCGAGAAGGCCACCCTCTCCCTCACGCTGGCCGGGGGATACTCGATGTTTTGGCACCACCTGCCTGCGCTCATCGGCATCAGCATCGGCGGACCGTTGTCGGACCGGTGGGTATTGAAGCGCAACACGGCGCGACTCGAACTTCAGGCGGTGGCGATGGCGCTCGGCGTGCCGGCGATCCTATTGATGGCGCTCGCGCCAACTCTGACGATGGCGTGCGTCGGCTTGGCGCTGTTCGGTTTGTTTCGCGGGCTGTATGAGTCCAACACTCACGCCGCGCTGTTCGACGTGATTGAGCCGCGTCACCGCGCCTCCGCAGTTGCTATTTCCGTCATGCTCGCGTTCCTAGTCGGTTCAACCTCACCGTGGTTGCTGGGCAAATGTCGCGAGTGGTTCGGCACGAGCCACGGTTTGTCGTATGGGTTTGCCGGTTTGTCGCTCGCCTATCTCATCGGCGCCGCCGCCGTGACCGCTGCGCGGCTGTTCTTCTTCCGACACGACCGGATTCACGAAGCGGCTGAATAAACCGCCAAGACGTTTTCTGGTGGCACGTCGGGTTGGAACAGGTGCGCGGGGCCGAGGATGTAGCCACCGTCTTGACCGAGCACCTCGCAGTAACGGCGCACTGTGGCCTTGACTTCAGCGGACGTGGCTTTCGGCAGCAGGTTCTGCATGTCAATGCCGCCGTGGAAACACAGCCGGTTGCCGAATGCGCGCTTCAGATTTTCCGGCTGCATCTCAGAGCAGGTGGGTTGAATCGGGTCGAGCACGTCCACGCCGCATTCGATCAGGTCGGGAATGAACGGCCAGATCGTGCCGCAACTGTGATAGAGCGCCCGGCCGCCGAGGCTGTGAATCAAGTTGGTCATCTCCTTCAGATACGGCGCGACGAACTCGCGGAACATCGTCGTGGAAATGAGCGGTCCGCGTTGTGTGCCGAGGTCGCTGATGACCAAATAAAGATCTATCCGCCCTTTCGTGATTTCCGCCGCACGTGTGTAGTCCTCCAGATAAAAGTCCGTGAACTTCCGCGACAGGAAGTGGACCCAGTCTGGTTGCTCGGCCATGTCCATGAACATGGCCTCCCACCCGCGCACAAGCGCTGGTCGCTGCCAGATGTCGGCAAAACCGTAGAGCAGTGCGTGTTGTTCGTAGCGCGCGCATTGCGCCTTGAGTTGCGAGCGGTCAAGACAATCAGGTGACGGCCACGGAAACGTTTCCAACTCCGAGAAACTGTTTGCGCCGGCCAGTGCGCCTTTGGCGTCCTCGCGCATCGGTCCCCACGGCGTCTGGCGATAGACAAATCGTTCGCCCCAGAAATTTTGAAAGACGCCATCGGTGAGTTCGCGTTCCGGTGGCGGCGGCGCTTCGAGATGCCGCACGTCCACGCCGAGCGCGTCGAGCAGTTTGTCTTTGTCGTTGTGGCCGACGTGCGCGAACAGCCGGTTCATCGTCGGCGGTTCGGCCCAGAAATCGCGCGGCGTGCGGTCCGGTTGCTGGTGCCGCAACGCAGCGTGGACTCGTTCGCGCGAGGTCATGTTTCCATTCACAATTTCGTGCCGCTGACTTTCGTCCACGGCGTGAACGCGCCCATGGCGTGGTGCTGCACTTTGCGCCGCCAGATTTTGTTGCCGCAGAAGGCAAACAGTGTGTCCTTGTCCTTGCCGCCAAGCGCGACGCCGGTGACGCGAGCGCGGTCGGGCACCGGGAGGATCACCTGCGTCGGACCATCGTCGGCGCTGATCTGAACGCCGCTGCGCGTGGCGATGAACTGCCGGCCTTCGACCGAATAGCACACACACTCTGCACCGGCATCGTCATCCCAATCCGCGACGTACAAATGAAAGAACCGTTCCTTGTTCGCGAGCGTGCCGTTGTCGTTGATTTGATAGCTATAGACCCACTTCGAGTGGCCTTCGACAACGGAGAGCAGCCATTGGTCGGGACGATACGCCATGCCGGTGGCGAACTTGATGCCGCTGTCCACGAGTTTCTTCTTGCCCTCCTTGATGAGCCACACGCTGCCACCGTTGTTCGGCTTCTTGTCGTCGTTCGTGGTGACGTAGAGGCTGCCATCGGGCCGCGCGAGAATCGAGTGGCCAAGGATACCGTCCATCACGACGCTGCCTTTGCCCGCTGCATCGTAGCGCATCAGCTTCCCGGACTTTTCCGAGATGGCGAATAGCGTGCCGTCCGCGCCGATAGTGACGCAATGTGCCTGACCCGCATCCGCGACGAACTCGCTCACCTTTTCATCAAGGCCGATGCGGTGAATCTTGTTGTTGGAGGTGTCGGCAAAAAACACCTCGCCGCTCGCATTGCAGGCAGGGCCACGTGTGCTCTTGAAACCCTCGGCCACCAATTGCCAGCCTTCGCCGGGGATCAGGATTTCCTGCGCACGCGGCGCGCTCGGCCCCGCTTTCACGCGCTCGGGCCAACCCTTCCACAGATACGCCATCGCCTCCTGCCAGTGCTCGATGTAACCTTGGACGTGCCGTCCATCAATCACGCGAAACTGATAATCGTAACCGGAGAACTTCAGCGCCTTGTCCATTTCCTGATCGAGCAGGAACCAGTCACCTGCGGCGTTCTCCATGTCGCGCGTGGCCGTGGTGAGGAAGGCGCGGATCGGCTTCGCCTCGAACTTCCGCACCATTGTCGGGAACTCGTGCCCGCCGCGGAACGCGACCCAACTGCCGCTGGCCGCATACACGCGGCTGAACGCCTCCGGCCGGTTCCACGCCGCGGTGAACGCCGCGATGCCGCCGCTGCTGCCGCCGGACATGCAGCGATCGTTGCCGTCGGTCGAGAGATTCAGATTGAATTCCTTTGCGACAAACGGCAGCAACTCTTCGGTGAGAAAACGCACGTTGTTGTCGTTGACACTGTCGTATTCAAAGCAGCGGTTGCGCCGGCCGAGCGTGCCCTTCATCGGCGCGGGCAGTTCACCGGGCCGCACGAACACGCCGACAGTGACCGGCATTTCCTTCGTCGCAATCATCGTTTCCAGCAGCGTCTTCTCGCGCGGATTGAAGCCGTCGGTCTTCACATACACGCACGCAGGCTTCTTGCCATCGTATTGAGCGGGGATGAAAACGGTCACGTCGCGCACGGTGCCGGGAAAAATCCTGCTTTGCGTGAACGTGAACTGCTTCGTGGCGCCGGGACGGACGTCATCCGCCACCGCGACGACGATGCCGGTGAGTGCGATGATGAGTGGAGTCAGTCGGTTGAGGTTCATAATTGGTTATGCAATCGCTTCGCCATCTCGGCGATGATGGATTGATTTGCGGCGTCACCGGCGACGTTCACGTTTTCCTGCGGGTCGTTCTGTTCGTCGTAGAGTTCGACGCCGCCGACCTTGTTCTTCGCATCCGTCCATTCGGTGTAACGCCATCGGTCGGTGCGAATGGAACGGCCCATGAACTTCTCCTTGCCGGGGCGGAGATACTGGCTGAACGCGGCTTTCTTCCACGGCTGATCGGGCTTGCTGAGCAAGGGAACAAAACTTTTGCCTTCGAGATGTGATGGCAGGGACAAGCCGGCGAGTTCAGCAAGTGTCGGGTAAATGTCCACAAACTCAACAAGCGCGCGCGTTTTTTGTCCGGCGGTTTTCTGGCTGGGCACGCTGACGATGAGCGGCGCGTGTGTGCCCCGCTCGAAGTTGGTCATCTTCGTGAAGAGGCCGTTCTCGCCGAGATGATAGCCGTGGTCGCCCCAGAGCACAATGATCGTGTTGTCGCGCAAGCCGAGGCGATCAAGCTCGTCGAGCACGCGGCCAACTTGCGCGTCCAAGAAACTGATGCACGCCCGATAACCGCGGATGAGGTTCAGCGCCAGTTCGTCCGGGATGCCGCCTTCCGCCGGCACGCCGCCGTAGGTGCGCAGTTCGTACCAGTTGTGCAGCGCCGGCGCGGGAACGTTTTTCGGCGGATAATAATTGTCCGGCAGTTTGATCGTCTCCGTCGGATAAAGGTCCCAGTATTTCTGCGGGCACGTGAACGGCAAGTGCGGTTTTACAAAGCCGACGCCGAGGTAGAATGGCTTTCCTGCCGTCTTCAATCGCCGCAATGTCTCGATTGCCTTCAGTGCCGTTTTGCCATCGGGATACTTGTCGTC
Source organism: uncultured Verrucomicrobiota bacterium (assembly GCA_964574605.1). GTDB lineage: Bacteria > Verrucomicrobiota > Verrucomicrobiia > Palsa-1439 > Palsa-1439 > CAIKAP01. Next base: position 27,255 of record CAZNOK010000031.1, on the reverse strand, counting down.
CGGCATGTTGGCCGCCTCGAATGGCGGGCCGCGCACGATCTTGACCTTTTTCTTCTTCTGTAAGTTGATCAAATCCTGCGATTCCTTCGTGAACCAATGCCGATACGGTTCGCCGTGATACCACGACGGCTCGCTCCACGATTGCGGATCATCGCCTGGCTCCCGTTCGCTGTGGTGGAAAATCTTGCCGAGCGAGACGGAGTGCCAGCCGTGGTTCTTGAAATGCTGCGGCAACGTCACCACATCCGGCCGCTGAGGTCTCAGGAAATGTTGATTGCCGTAGATGCCAATCGTGTCCGGGCGCAATCCGGACAACACGCTGCACCGCGATGGATTGCAGACGGCGACCTGACAATACGCGCGCTCGAAGAGCAAACCGCGCGCAGCCAGTTTGTCTATGTTGGGCGAACGGATATTCGCCGCGCCGTAACAACCGAGGTCCGGACGCATATCATCGGCGACGATGAAGAGGACATTGGGTTTGCTTCCCAGAGCAGACGAGGAAACGAGCAAAGTCAGGAATAACGTCAGATGTTTCATTTTGGTTTCTCTGCCTCGCGGAGCCGTTGGACTTTCGGTTTGTAGCCCTCGGCGTAATTGAGTTGCGCGGTACGCAAATGCAACAACATTTGCTGGCGCAAGCGCTGCAATGTCTCGGCATGTTGCGGACTCTCGGCGAGATTGTTCATTTCAAACGGATCGGTTTCGAGGTCAAAAAGATATTCCTTTTTCCCATCCACCCACCACTTGTAACGCGTGTCGCGAGCCATGATGTCCAACGGAGCGGCAGCGCCGATTTCGCTGACCACGAGACGACGGACCCATTTGGCATGTCCGGTGGCCACCGGCAACAGCGAGACGGCAAACCGTCCGCGCGTCAGCGTTCCACCGGTTGCTTCCACAATCGTCGGATACACATCCATCATTTGCGCCAAGGCTTTTGTGCGGCCAGTCTTTATTTGGCCGGGCCAGCGCATGACGAGCGGGACACGCGCCGATTCTTCATAGAACCGGCCTTTGCTCAGGTGTCCGTGCGCTCCCATCATCTCACCGTGGTCGGCGGTGAACATGAAAAGAGCGTTATCCCAAGTGCCGCGTTGTTTCATGGCCGCAACGAGTTTGCCGACGCAATGATCCGCGAGCGAAATCATGCCGAGGTAATTCGCCAGCATCTTGCGCGTCTCGGCGTGATCCAATGCGCGGCGTTCACGCTGGTAATTTTCGGGAACATTCGGAGGCAGTTTCAATGTTTCTGGATCATACATTGTTGCGAACTCACCGGGCGCATCGAGCGGTGGGTGCGGCGAGTGCAAGCTCACCACGAGACAGAGCGGCTTGTCCTTCGGCTGCCGTGAAATGAAATCGGCAGCAGTATTGGCGACAAAGGTATCGTGGTAATTCTCCGGCTTCACGAGACTGGCGCGCGGCTCGTATTGGTTTCTCAGGTAACGTTGGCGCATGTCTGCCGCCACCGTTTCGAGCAAGCCGAGCTTACGGAGATGCTCGGCATACGGACTGCGCTCCTTCGGCGAGTCCACAGGGCCAGATGAACTGACCACGCAATCTAAACCGAGTGCCGTGTAGTAATCAGTGATTGTTTTGTAGTCGCGCTGCCAATCGGTTGCACTGTTCCAGTGCAGCTTGCCGATTTGCGCCGTGGTGTAGCCAGCCTGTTGGATGTCGCGGAACATCGGGGCTGTTTCGGGTCTCATGTAGTAGTTCTGCGAGTTGCTCCAGAGCGAGTGACCGGCGTTGTGCGGGTACAGGCCGGTCATCAGCGAGACGCGCGCCGGCATACACACGGGCGAGGTTGTGTAGCAGGCGTCGAAAATCATTCCCTCGCGGGCGATGGAGTCCAAGTGCGGCGTCCGCGCCTGCGGGTTGTCCCAACTTAGATAGCGCGGACTCCATTGGTCGGTGAGCACGACGAGTACGTCCGGTTTCGACGTGGCGCAAAGCGCACCCAACGGAACCAGCAGCAAAGTGACAACTGCGCGGAGTTTCACGGAGCGCATCCTTTCGTTTGTGGCGGCTGCCATGACACTGTGCCACCGCACTGGATTCGTCTGCGAAGCGCGGCGGCGAGTTCGTTGAACATTTTGCGGTGGGTCTTGGCGAGGTCGGTCGCTTCCTGCGGGTCGGCGCTGAGGTTGTACAGTTCCAGCGCTGCAAACGGACTGTCCTGCAAAATTTTCCAGTCGCCGCGACGGCAAGCGTCAATAGTCTTGCCGCCGTAGGCAGGACCGCCTTCGCGCCGGACGAAGTAGAAATTCCGGTTTTGTTCCGGTTGTGATTGTCCGAGCAGAGTTGGAAGAAAACTGACGCCGTCAATATCGGCAGGCGGCATGACACCGGCGACGTCGCAACCCGTGGCGAAGATGTCCATTGAGAGCGTGATGCGACCGGTGGTACTACCCGGTTTGATTGTACCGGACCAGCGCGCGGCGGCTGGCACCCGCAGGCCGCCTTCGTACATGTGACCTTTCTCGCTGCGCCATGGGCCGTTGTTGGCGCCATCTTTCAACACGCCGCCGTTGTCGCTGGTGAAAATGACCAGCGTGTTGTCGGTCAGTTTCAGCCGATCGAGTGAGTTGAGCACCTTGCCGATGCCGTCATCCATGTGCTCGATGAGCGCAACGAGCTTCTGCCGGTTTGGCGCCATCGTTGGCTCGCGCTGTCTCACCTTTTCCAGCCACTCTGGCGGCGGCTGGACCGGACCGTGCGGCGCGTTGTAGGCGAGATAGAGAAAGAACGGCTCCCGCGACTTTGCACGTTCGCAGAGGTAGTCACATGCCCATTCGGTAAAGATGTCGGTGGCGTGGCCTTTCGGATCCACCACGTCGAGGTTGTGTCGCATGAAGTTGTGGCCGTGGCGCCGATGTGTCCAGTAATCGTCCATCATGTCGCCGAGAAACCCGTGAAAGGAATCAAAACCGCGCTCGGTCGGCGTGTTGGGCGAGCCGATGCCAAGATGCCATTTGCCGACAATGGCGCTGTGATAACCGGCGCGCTTGAGCACTTGGGGCAGCAACGTGGCGCTCGCCGTGAGGTAGCCCCAAGAATTGTCCGGTGTCTCCTCGCGAATCACCCCGGGCACGCCGACGCGGTCAGGATGGCAACCGGTCAACAGCGCGGCGCGCGTCGGCGAGCAGACGCAGGAGTTGGCGTAGAAGTTCTCGAATGTCATTCCCTCGCGGCAAAGACGGTCAATGTTTGGCGTGCGAATGTCCTTTGTCCCAAACGTCGAATAATCACCCCGTCCAAGATCGTCAGCGAGGATGACAAGGATGTTTGGTCGCGGCGCGGCGGCGGTCGCAATGGAGAAGGGGAGGGCGCAAACAAACAGGACTCGAAACAGGAAGGCTTTCATATCGGTGATCACTTACAACGACGGACGCTCATTGTGACGGTGCCGCGCCAAGGCTTGCCGTGTTCCAGCAAAGCAAAGCCGGTGTCCGAGACACCACGCGCGTGCAAATTGAATGCGTCCGTGACACAGGTGTACGGCTCAAAACAGATTACGTTGCGTTGCGGCGCATAGACAACCCAATATTTGAAACTGTTGTCGGCGCGCATCGTCACTTCCCATTCTGCATCTCGCAGCACGCAAGCATCGCCGGTAGCGCCAATAAACACATCGTCGAGCTTCACGTCGCCGAGCGCACGCGGCTCTGACCACTCCGACGGCAATCGTTTGCCGGTCGGGATGCAGTCGGGCGTTAGTTCCAGCCGTTCGCGACAGGGCACCTGAATCTCGCAACGCGCCCGTGTCCCTGCCGGGGTCAATGGCAATGGATGATACGGATGCACGCCGAAGCCAAACGGCATCGGCTCGGTGCCGAGATTCTCTGCCACCGCTGTCATCGTCAACGACTGGCCCGCCAGCCGGTAGGTCACCGTGAGCCGGCATGGCCACGGCCAAAGTTTCTTCAACAATGGATTCGACTCTGTGTCGGTCACACCAGTTACCCAAGCGCCGTTGTCGGTGCCCCTTGCCGTGACGCGCCATGGTTGATTGTGGACGAACCCGTGGATGGCATGTCCCTTGCCCTCTTTCACGCGATATGTTTTTCCGTTGAAGGTGAACTCGCCGTTCGCGATCCGATTCGGAAACGGGAACAAGATCGGCCAGCCGAATCCCACCCCACCCTTTTGCAGGGCCGACGGATCAGCCGGCGGCGCGAGAAACTCGATGTTACCGACGGTGAACCGCGAACAGTTGAACCCCGCTGGCGGCAACACGACAGCCGTCGCACCGGTAGAGCCGTCCCGCAAGGTGATTTCCGTGCTGCGCTGCTCGACTGAGTATGGCTGGGCGGCCAGAACCGCAGCCCCAGCCAACCACAATATCCCGACTAGCTTTGCTTCGCACGCTGATGTCATGGCGTAAAACCATAGTGTCGCAGTTTGGCCGTGAGCAGTCCGTCCAAGACCGTCAGGTCTTTCGGATAAACGGAGATCAGCCGTTTCCCTTCCTGCTGATAGAGCATCTGCTTCTTGTACATGCTCATCTTATACTGTGGCGTGTCCAGTCCCCAGTATTCGACATAGACATCCAACTCCGGCAAGTAGAAGTCCGGCCGGATCTGGAACTCCGCGATGATCCGAAACTTGGCATCGTACCGATACGCGATACCGTGTGCCGTCAGCCAGTCGGCGATGCGCCGTTCACCCTCCGACTGCACCACGGTTCCATCCTGCGCTTCCACGGTCTTGTTGATCTCCACCTGTGTCTCAAAGTTTCGTCGCGCCAGGAAAACCTCGTCGAAACACCGGTCGCAGAACACGCGTTGAAACATCTGCTCTGACCGGGCATACTCCTCCGCTGTCACCCGCGCATTGCACCGCTGACACCGCCACTCGGCTACCGCTGCCGTAATCCGCACCGCTTCCTCGATGAACGCTGCCGCCGCAGTAGCATCGCGGCGGATATAATCCTTCTCCGACGGATTTCCGGCCATATCACGTAGATCGTGCAAACATCCTTGCGCTGCTGCGCCGTATGCCTTCAACGCCTTGATGGCATACTGACGGATCTGCGAATGCGGATCGTGACACGCCACCGGTGCGAGCGCGGCCACTGCCGCTGCCTGGTCCACCCCCAGCCACGCTATTTTCCCCAACGCCGAGGCCGCCAACCGCCGCGCATTTGCCGAGGACGACCGCAACAGTTCCAGCAACTCGCCAAACGCTCCAACCTCTCCTGTGCGTCCAATCGCCACCGCCCGCTCCGAGAGCCGCTTCTCAAGCTGTCTATCCATCGGATTCTTCATCAGCGTTGACGAGCGTCAGTGAAGTCAGCCTTGTTCCTGTGGATCGTATTCATGTTCACCGGTAGTAAATCTCCACGCGATCCAGTTCGGCGGGGCCAGTCCAGTTAATCTTGATCTGTGAATGGCCGGGCGGGACGGCGCACTCGTATTCGAGCATGGTTCGCCGTTGGCCGCGGGCGGCGCCGCCGGGCGGTGCGGGCAATGCGAGCACGGATCGCTTCGGTTGAAGCGTCACGTTGCCGGCCTGCAACTGAAGGTCGGCGATCTTGTCGCCGGGACAGAAGGCGACGGCTTTGACCAACTCGATTTTACCGGGGACTTTGTAGCTCAGCCAGTCGTTGGTGCTGCCTTTGGCGCGGAACAGATACTCGGCGTAAAGCGCGTTGTAGTCGTTGTTCAGCGTCAGGCCGTCGGATTTTGCCGCAACACGCGAGAAATCCTGCAACTCATCCGCCAGACAAATGCGCCTGACGTTGACCGGGCCAATAACGGCGGACGGTTTCGATGCGCCGGAAGAATTCCGCGCGGTGACACGGTAAAAATACGTCCCGCCGGCGCGGGCCGTCGTGTCGCTGAACAGCGGACGATAAGCGATGTCACCGTCACAGACGTTCTTCGCGATGACCGCCCACGGACCGCTCGGTTTGGTGGCTCGTTCGATGTCGTAGCCGGTCGCGCCGGCGGAGCCGCGCCACGTCAGCAGCGGCACTTCGCCAATCGGCAACAGTTCCGGTGCATCGGGCACCGGCACTGGCGGCACCGGTTTACCTTGAATCTTGAATGCGGCTTCGCGCATGGCCTGCATGACGCCGATTTCGCGTTGGGCGTCGGCGCTGGGGAAACCGGGCCAGTGATACGACCAGACGGCGGGATAAGTCATGATCTGGTGCCAGTAGAAGCCGCCGTCTTGATGATGAAAATACATGCTCCAGATCAAAGCGCCGGGAATCGCCGGCTCCGATTGCACGTAATCGAGAAACTCGCGCAGTTTGCCCACGACGTTGTCGTGCGTGAACATCTTGCCGTCAATGTAAGGACCGAACTCGCCAATGAAGAGCGGACGCTCGCCTTTGAGTGTCGCCACCTCTTTTTGGATCGCGCCGACCCAACCGTTTTCGACGCCGCGATAGTTTCCGTACAGATGGCGCGTGACGAGATCAATGTTCGGATCCACCAGCAAGGGCTGGCCGGGACGATGCCGGGTCTCGGCGACGAGATGATTCTTGTCGAGGCTCTTGATGTAGGCGGCCATTTCCGAGAGCCATGCATCGGGCGCGCTGTGCATCTCGTTGCCAAACTGCCACGCGAGAATCGCCTTGTCGTCCTTGTAGGGAACGCCCGTGACCGTATTGGTTCGCGTGAGGACGTAGCGAAGCGTGGCTTTGTAGTCGTCTTTGACAGACCGGTCTGTGTAGAACTCCGCCCGCGTTTTGCCACGATGGGCGGCATACTGACCGATGCCGCCGAGGTAATCGCCATACTCAGCCGCCAAGTCGAGGATAACGCGAACGTTGTATTTGTTGGCGAGCGCAAAGAGATGGTCAATGCACTTGAAAGCTTCCTCGTTGAAACGGCGCGGACCAAGCACATAGTGCCACGTTTTTTCGCCTTCTTTCGGATCGCGGATTGGCAGACACCATGTGCGGACGACGCGGAGGTTCATCTGGTCGAGCGTCTTGAAGCCGTCTTCCTGCTCCCACGGCGTCGGCAAATGCAATCGCTCCGGCAGGAACAGTGTCCAATCATACGGCAACACAAGTCCCGGCATATTGGCGCCCATAAACCGGAACTCCTTGTCACCGTCGTAAAGTTTGTTTCCTTTGCGAGTGATGAAGTGGTCGAACGCACCGGCACTGACACTCAGGGACAATAAGAGGAAAAAGGTGATTGATTTCATTTGCCTTGGAGGAACACAAACGTGCCTTTCTTGTTTCCGACGACAATGTCGCCGCGTTTCTTGTTGCCGCTAATGTGGCCGGCGACGACTTGGGTGCCGACGCCGGAGTTGTCGTCCACCAGATGCGGAATGAAATGGGCCATCTTATTCGGGCCGCGCGTGAGCTGCCACCAATACAACATGGCGGGATCGTTCGGTTCGACGTCGCCGGTCGGGCCGTGCGCCCAAAAGCGCTTGCCGACAATGATGTCTTGGAGGCCGTCACCGTTCATGTCGAACAGCGCGATGGCGTGTGGCTGGGAAAACTTGATAGGGATGTCATGTTGAACAAAACTGATCTGGCCGTCCTTGCGGACTTGCTGCCACCAGACAAGTCCGTGCTTGTGACAGTGAATCGCGGTGATGATGTCGTTGAGGCCATCGCCGTTCACGTCGTAAGCATACATCTGCGCACCAGCCTCGGCAAAGGCGAATGGGTGACACTTCCACTCCGGGTCGCCGGCGAGCGAGGCGGGTTGCTCCCACCAGCCATCAGACACCAACATGTCCATCCGTCCGTCGCCGTTCACATCGCCGACGCCGAGGCCGTGGCTGTATTTGTGCCATTTGCCTTTCGGTGAGATCCGGTGGAAGGTCCACGGCTTCGTCGCATCGCTCCAATCGGCTTTCGCGTAGCCAAGGTAGCCGTCCTTATGGCAGATCAATTCCGGCTTGCCGCAGCCGTCAATGCACATGAATCCCGGTGATTCGTTGTCCACCGTATCGAACACTTGGTGCGCCGGCCAGTGTCCCTCTTTGCCCTTCGGGTTCAGGAATAACGTCGCCGGTTTGTTCGGCAAACCAACGATAAGGATGTCGTGCCATTTGTCGCCGTTGAAGTCGAACACGAACGTGAAAAAGTTGTCCGAGTAAGCGTTCTTCTTTCCGAGCGCGCCTTGGAAACCTTCGATGACTTCGCCAGTGGCGTTTGTAAACGTCGCCGTCGCAGGACGGTATTCGTGCCGTTTCTTGAAATCAGGTCCCGCATACCAGAACGGCCCCGATGCCACATCCATCTTGCCATCGCGATTGAAGTCGCCGATGTCAGCGCCTTCACTCCAGAACTTGTTGGTGATTTGGATTCGCTTGAAGGCGCGTTCCTCCGCCTGCGCCGCCAACGCGAGCGCACACGCAAACAATATGATCTTCTGATTCATGGTCGTTTCCTTTCTGGGTATGGTCGAAACTCGAAGCGCGAGGTCCGGCTGAACTCCAGCCAGCGCTGTTGAAGCTGCTCCGTCGTCGGTGCGCCGGCATGGATGTAGAGGCCGTAGCGGAGTTGAAGCGGTTTGCCGGGCACGAGCGTGCGCGGAGTGTCGTAGGTCAGCGACGCTCCCATCCAGCCATCGTTGCGAACGTGGAAGAACGTCGGATGATTAGGATTCGACGGATGATCCATCAACGTGATGCCTTCGGTTGCCGTGGCCGTGATTGGTCCGGAGTAGTCCACCCAGCGCGCCTGTTTCCAAAGGACTTCGGGTTCGTTGAGGCCGCCCTCGGAGTTGCGGATGGTGCCGCCGCCGTCCTTGACCCCGATGCTCTTGGCCATCCGGACACCAATCAGACCGAAGGGTGTCTTGCCGAATGTGACTTCCTTTTCCTGGGCTTCCAGTTGGAGGTCGAGAATCAACAGCCATTCGTTGCCGGGTAACAGTTCGACACAAGTCCGTCGCCGTTCACGTAAGAGAGTCTTGCCTTCCTTGTCAATCCAAGCGTTGAGCGTGAGCACGGCGTCATCAGCAAGTTCCTCGATGCGCTGGTGAACAATGCGCGCGCCGGTGCGGTCCGCCCAGAAACTTGAACCGTTCACGTCGGTGTGGGAAATCCAAACCGAGTAATGATGGCTGTGTCCTTCCGGGTCGTGCGGGTGTCCCATCCGTGTAAGACAACGCCCCGATGGTCCGATGACAGGAAACACAAACGGCCGGTTCAGTTCCGGCCCGAAGTGATAACGCGCAATCTCGGCGCCATCTCGTTGGAACGAGACTTGATGATACGGTTGCGGCACCGTCTGTAAGCAGGGCGGTCCGGCAGCGAGCAAGAGCAATGCGATAATTGCATTCATGGTTTTCTTGCGGCGAGTTGAGCAGCCAGTTGCTTGATCACGCTGGCATTCTCCGGTTTGCCGGCGATGTTCTCGTTTTCCCGAGGGTCGGTGACGTGATCGTAGAGTTCGGTAGCAACCAGTTCGCCCTGTTTGTTGCGCCACTCGACGTAGCGGTAACGATCGGTGCGCATCGCGATACCTTGGTTGCCGCCCTTTGGGTATTCGCTGAAGGCAGCCTTGGTCCACGGTGCTTTCGGGTTATCCAACAACGCGGCGAAACTTTGGCCTTCGAGACCCTTTGTCAGCGGCAGGCCACAGAGTTTGGCCAACGACGGGTAGATGTCCACAAACTCGACGAGCGCGTAGGTCTTCTGCCCGGCGGCCTTCATGCGGGGCATGGAGACGATGAGCGGCGCGCGCGTGGCGCCTTCGTAGTTGTTGTGTTTTCCGCCCCACCAATTGTGTTCGCCCATGTAGTAACCGTGGTCGCCCCAGAAAACGACGATGGTGTTGTCGCGCAGTTTCAGCCGGTCCAGTTCGGCGAGCAACCGACCGACGCAAGCGTCCACATAGCTGATCGCGGCAATGTAACCGTGCAAACATTGGCGGCCGAACTCTGGCGTGATGTTCCGATCCGCCGGCACCTTGCCATACCAGTAGAAATCGTCGCCAGACTTGGCGGCAAATTCGGGCGCGTTTTTTGGCGCGTAACGGTTTTCGGGAATCTTGATGTCGGCGGGGTTGTAGAGGTCCCAGTATTTTTTCGGCGCGACCCACGGCACGTGCGGGTTGGCAAAGCCGACAGCAAGGAAGAACGGCTGGTTGGGTTTCTTCGCCAACTCGCGCATTGCGACCAGCGCCTCGCGCGTAGTGTCGCCATCGAGCAGATCGTCGTCGCCGACATCAGGTGCTTCAAATGCCGGTCCGGCGTAGTTGGCCGCGCCTTTGCCTTTCACCGGCAACTTCTTTCCGGTCTTCTTCGCTTCGCTGACGCATTTCTTCATCGCCTCCCGACCTTCCGGCCCTTGGCGGGGTGCTTTGGAATGCCACGGAGGGACGCTCCACGAAGGTGGATCATCAATGCCGACGTGATAAACCTTGCCGAGGCTACGCGTGAAGTAGCCGTTGTTTTTGAAATGTTGCGGCAACGTGACGATGTCCGGCATCGTCTCGCGCAGAAACGGCCCGATCTGGTAAATGCGCGTCGTCCACGGATGACGCCCCGACAACAGCGAGATGCGCGACGGCGAACAGAGCGCCTGCTGGCAGTAGGCGCGTTTGAACACCATCCCGCGCGCCGCGAGCCGGTCGAGGTTCGGCGACTTGACCAACGGGTCGCCGTAGCAGCCAAGCTGCGGCCGCATGTCGTCGGAAGCGATGAAAAGGACGTTCAGTTTCTGTTCGGCAGCGGTGGCTGTGACCGCCAGCATGACAAGCAAGGGCAAGAATGGTTTCATGTTTCAGCGGGACTCTACTGGAATCCTTCTGCCGGTGAAAGCCCGAATCGGTGTTTGACTTGGTGCGCGGAAACCCTACAGTGGCGCCCGAAATGAGGAACATCGGAGCGCTCATAATTCTCGCGCTGCTGTCGTGCGGATGCGCCACCAGCAGCAAGAGGCAGGCGGTGACTTTTTTGCGTCAGTGCAAATTCGAAATCGCCGACGTGGAACTGCGCGACATTTCCATGGATAGCGCCGCAGTCTTCGTTGTGGTGGAACAACTTCTGAGCGGCCAGCTTGACCGTCCTGTAGGCCACGCCAAGTTGGCCGTGCGTCTGCGCGTGGACAGCCGCAACGAGGACACGCTGTTGGTGGACAAACTCGAAGGGGAAATTCTTCTCGATACGCTACTGCAAAGCCCTGTGAAACTGGTGGGCACAGCGTTGGTGCCGCCGGGATTGTCCGAGGCAACGCTGGAAGCCAGCGTGCCGCTGGATACAAACTTGCTCAAGTTGCCCAGTGTCCAAAACTACCGGCTGCGCGGAGTCGGTAGCGGCACGTTGCAGGCCAAAAGCAGACGCATCGAACTACAGTTTGATGAACAAGGTGCTCTGCCCGAAAAGATCAAGAAGAAGTTGAAGTCCGCAAAGCAACTGGTGATGGATGGAATTCTTTCGGGCTGGATGAAATAGCTGTGGTGATTCCCTATCGCAAGACGATTGCCATTGCCGGTTTGCTGTTTGCCTCAGGGTTGGCCGGCGCAGAATCCAGCTTGCGATTGGTGGACGGCGACCACGTCGCTGCCGTCTGGGTCGCGCCGGGCGAAAGCACCGCCGTCAATCTGGCGGCGCGCGATCTTGTCCGGGACATCGCCGAAGTCACCGGCAAACGTCCTCGGTTGCTCCTCGATGGCAAGCCACCGGCGGGCGCCATCGTGATTGGCACCGTCTCGAATCCGAACGCACCGGTCGTGCCGGCATCGCTGGCCGGGAAGTGGGAGAACTATGTGGTCAAACCGAGCACCAACTTGGTGGTGGCCGGCAGCGACGAGCGCGGAACGGTGTTCGGCATCTACGAAGTTTCAACGCGGTATTTTGGGATTGATCCGATTGCCAACTGGACCGGCCTGCCGGCGGCGAAGCGGAGCCGCGTCGTCGTAACGGACGGCGGCGTGACATCAGCAACTCCGTCCTTTCGTTTTCGGGGTTGGTTTCTGAACGACGAAGACCTGATCACCGGCTGGCAATTGAGTCCTGAGCGACGACGATTGGTGCACTACTATTTTCATCGTCCGATCGCAGATGCCGTGTATGAGAAAGTCTTCGAGACGGCGTTGCGGCTGCGCTGCAACTTCATCATCCCCGGTTCCTACATTGACCTCGAAGCCGCGTGCGACCGCAAGATCGTGGAAGCGGCGGCGCGCCGCGGGTTGTTCGTCTCGCAGCATCATACCCAGCCGCTCGGTGTCAGCGCATTCTGTTTCCGCAACTACTGGCACGACCGCGGCCAGAAGTTCGAGTTCTCCTACACGAAACATCCCAGTGAGATGGAAACGGTCTGGGAACACTACGCGCGGCTGTGGGCGAAATATCCGAACGTGATCTGGCAACTCGGCTTGCGCGGCGCCGGCGACCGGGCGTTCTGGACTGCCGACTCGAACGCGCCGAAAACCGACGCTGGACGCGGTGCGCTGGTATCGAGTGCCATCGCCCGCCAGTGGGAAATGGTTCGCAAAGCCACCGGCGCGACGCCCCCGGCCACGGCCACGCTTTGGGCCGAAGGATCCGACCTGCACGCGAAGGGACACTTGAAGTTTCCCGAGGGCGTCGCCGTGGTGTTCGCCGACGAAGGCTCGACACAAGAGATGCAGGCCGATTTCCGCAACATCGCGCGCGAGCCGGGGCGCGGCTACGGCGTCTATTATCACGCGGCATTCTGGGGCGCGGGACCGCGCTTGGTGCAGGGCGTGTCGCTCGAGAAAATCGCACGCAACTACGCCGCCATTGCGGCGAAGGGAGATAACTATCTCAGCATCCTCAACGTCGGCAGCATCCGTGAAGTGATCCTCCAGACCGAAGCGGTCGCTGACCTGACATGGAACGGCGGCGATTTCGTGTCCGATGCGTTTCTACGCCGCTGGTGCGCACGCGAGTTCGGCGAGGCGGTTGCTGACGAGGCGATGGGTGTTTACAGGGCGTTCTTCGGCGCGTATGTGCGGTTGTCTGAAAAAGGAGCGTTGATGCTGGACGGCGTTCCGCGTTTTGCCGGCAAATCACTTCTCGCCACCGCGCTCGACCGCGACACGTATCCCGCCTACGCCGGTCGCACGGAACTTTACAAGACACTGGATCGTTACCAACCACTCGCCGCCGCCTCTGCCTGCAACTTCCGCGCCGTGGCCGACCAAGCGAAGCCGGTGTTGGCCCGTATCGCCGCCGACCGCCGGCGATTCTTCACTGATAACCTTCTCGTTCAGGCGGAAACGATGTCAGGCTTGTGCTTGTGGCTGGAGGAATTGTGCAAGGGTCTGCGCGCCTTCACCGCCCTCGAAGCCAACGAAGCCGCCACCCACGCGCGCCGTGCCGCCGATGCGCTGGGCGGCGTGTTGGAGTACCGCAAACGCGCCGAGTGGGGACCGTGGGCGAATTGGTATCGTGGTGACTGGCGGATGAACTTGCCCGCGCTCCACGAAGACACCGTCCATTTGGCCAACAAGTGGATCGAGTTGGCAAAACTGGAAAAGAAGTAACGGCGCTTTACCGGAATTGAATCGAGAACAAGTCCGCGTCGCCCATTTCGAAGCGTAATTTCACCGGCTTGCCTGTGAGCGCGCTGACGTCGCCGCCGTTCTTCCATGACACGACTTGTGCGATGGCATCGCCGATCAGGGGTTTCGATTGTGCAAGAGCAAAATCTTCGATTGGCTGGCCGCGCTCGTCTTGCAACTCGACCTTGATCTGTCCTCCTGCGCTGGTGGCGAAGTTGACCACGAGTTTCTTGCCCTCGAACACCAGCGGTTTGGTGACCAACTCGCCTCCTTCATACGGCGCGTGAATGGAGATGAAACCGTCCGTGCGCAACGTGTAACGGCGGCCACCGGTGGCGTAAATGGAGATTTCCTGCGGCGAGGTGGGCACGATGTTGTAGGCGACATAGTTGGCGCGGTTCCCCCAAGCTGACGGTTCCAAGCCGGGACGGATGAAAGCGTCCTTCACCGTTCGGTCGAAGCGCAAACCGTCGCGGCTGGAGACGAACACGATGTCGGTGGAGGAGCCGCGTTTGGCGAGGTAACGCGTCGGCAGTCCGATGTAAAGATGCGGCGCGCGAAAGTAGGGCTGCACGTTGCTGGTGTAGAGTTCCTCGCCGGGCAGGTTGATCTGCACGTCCACCGGTTTGCTCCATTGGCGGAAATCTGCGCTGGTCGTTCGTTTGACGGAACGCAACCCCTTGCTGAGCTTGTTCTCAAATGAACGGAAGTAACAGGCATACAGATTCTCCCGTTCCGACCAGAAGACAATGTTTTGCGAATCGAACTTGCCCCAGTCGCCGGAAATGACCGGTTTGTCCTGCATCCGCCGCCAATGGATGCCGTCCGCGGAAACATAAGCGCGCAGCCCTTTCGGTCCGTATTTTGTCGTGAACTCCTTGAACAGATGATCGGGATAACTCTTGCCTCCAAGTCCCTTGTAGCGTTCCGCAGCCGGCACACCGGGCCGCGTGTCGAGAAACGCGGCAAACGTCTGCTCCGCGCCAAACTCGTCTGCCATGATCACATTGCCCTCGGGGAAGTCGGGCAGCGTGTGCATACCAAGGTTGGGTGCCTGCCAGTGGACGCCGTCTTTGCTCTCGTAGTAGAGCAGGATGTGATTGAGGAAATGCGCCTCCGCACCGTGCGTCTTCCAACCGACTTTCGGATCTTTGTAACCGCGCACGATCATCTGGTAACGATCCGCAGTCTTGAAGACGCTCGCCCACGGCGCAACCGGCTGCGCGTTGTCCACTTTTGGCGCTAGTACTGGGTGGTGCATCTCCAACCTTGCGCCACTGTTGAGCGTTTCCACAAGATGACCGTCCACGAACATCTCCAAACGCGATCCGATATGAATGGGCGCTATTGCTTGCTGCCCCGGTGCATGCGCCGCAAGAAAAGTGGATACCCCAAGCAGGATGAACGCCGAACGTTGTAGATGCCATTTCGAATACATAACGCGAGGATAGGTCACAAGCGCAGATTCAGCGACAGAAATCCCACGCCGCCGCTGGCGCGTCGAACTCCAACCGCGCCGCGTAGATGCCGAACCAGCCAAACTCCTCCGCCGTCGGCGGATAGCTGTCCGTGTAGCTCGTCACGCGATGCAGGATGAATTGGCTCCGTCCTTGCGGCGCGAACACCTTGCAGAAATCAATCATCGGTCGCGTCTGTTTGCGCATCGGCAGCGATGCTTCTTTGCTGCCAAACACCACACGCCGGTTTGTCGCGCGAAAACCCTTCTCGGGGTCCACATCCCAACAGCAGATCGGATCGCGCGGATTGCGCGTGGGCGAACTTTTCGCTTCGCCGGCAAACAGGCGCAAACAGCCATCGCCGCAAACGTAAGCAGTGCGTGGACGCTGGCAGCCCGGCGAATGCGCATAGACGATTTGTGCGCCGCGCGGCTGGAACAGGTCGTTCGCACGCAGCCAACCCACACCCTCGTCGCCGCGCAAGCCGCCGCCCTTGCCGGTGCGCGTCTTCTTGGTGCCGGTCAGGCGCGTTGCCACGATGAAATCGTCCTTCCATCGCGCCACACTCGCCTCCCACACGCCGCCGGCGGCATCGAACAAATACGGCCCCGTCTCGACCCATTCGTACCGGCGACTGGCCGCGTTGAAGCGGTAACGCAATGCCGCCACCCGCTCGCCGGCAAAGTGATTGCAGTCCGCCCACTCGGTCGCGTCGCGGTTCAGCGGCACGGCCTGCACATACGTTTGATTCATCCAGCCGGAACGTTCGGCGCTGCAAAACGCATCGCCGCGCTCAAAGCCTTTTTGCCGCAGCGGTGCCGCCGGCTGAAGAACCTCGATGTCGTCCGCCCGCTCATTGAGCCGGAACTGCGTCCACTCGACGCCCTGTCCCACGCGACTGTTTTCGTCGGACACCAGTTTGCCGGTCGCCGGGTCCATCCGTACCGAGCGAGTGCGCCACTTGGCGACGAACACGTTCGCGTGCGGCGCGGGTTTGCCGTCAATGAATGCGCCCAGCGGAACGCCAAACGCCACCGGATGACCGTGCTGCTTGAAAAACTTCTGTCCGTCGTCCAACGCACGGGCAAAGAATCCCTCTTTTACCACCGCCCCGTCCGGGCTATCGCGCCGTAACTGCCAGACAATGCTGCGATCATCGTCAATGCCGCGCAGACCGCGCGTGGTATACAAAATCAACCAGCGGTCGCGGCTGAGTTGGATGCCGTTGGGATGAGCGGGAAACACACCATCCGCGCGCGTTTCGCCAGCCAGTGTGGATTCACGGAGAAACATCGTGGACGTGATCAGTTTCACCGGCACGGACGATTGGGCAACGCGCGGGAAAAACACAGCGCCGCCCGCGGCTGATGCCACACAGCGCACAAACTGTCGTCGAGACACAAAGCGCATTTGCGTGGAGCGTAGCAGAACCTTGTGCCGTGGCAAGCGACTGATTGACACTCCACAAGCGGCGGTTGTAGTCTGGCCAAGTTGAAGGAAAATAGCGACGATCAACATGAATCTTCAGCTTAACCGCCGGCAGTTCTTAAGTGCCCTCGCTCTTGCTGCCGCCGGTTCTGTCAGCCTTCCATCGTGGGCGCAATCAACCGGCACTCGCCGTCTTCGGGCCGGCGCTGCGGTCAGCAACCTGACTCTGCCACTGGGCGCCAGCAACGGCGGCGTCATCGCGCGCGGCGGCCCGGCTACGGACATTCACGACGACCTGTTCGCACGCTGCCTCGTCCTCGACGACGGACGGACACGCGTGGCCTTGGCCGTGTGCGACGTGCGGATGATCGCGCGCTCTGTGATTGATGCCGCCAAGCAACTCGCCCAAGACGCCACCGGCATCCCGGCTGACAACATCATGATCTCGGCCACTCACACCCACTCTGCGCCGGGAGTAATCGGACTCGATAACGTGGAACTTGATCGTTGGTATCTGGACTTCTTCGCACGGCGCGTCGCTGACGGCATTCGCCGGGCCGTCAACCGCCTTGCCCCGGCGAAGATTGGTTGGGGCGCCGGTGCCCAACCCCAGCACGTCTTCAACCGTCGCTGGCACATGAAACCGGGTAGTATTCCTCCCAATCCCTTCGGCCTCTCCACTGATCGCGTGCAAATGAATCCTCCGGCTGGCAGCCAGAACCTCATCGAGCCTGCCGGTCCTGTTGATCCGCAAGTTGGTGTCATCAGTGTCCAGCATGACGATGGTCGTCCGATGGCTTTGTGGGCCAACTACGGCTTGCACTACGTTGGCGGCGGCGTCGCAAACCACGTGAGCGCCGATTACTACGGCATGTTTGCCGAGCGCGTGCAACAACTTCTCAACGCCGACCGCCTCGACCCGGCGTTTGTCGCCATGATGTCCAACGGCACCAGCGGCGACGTGAACAACACTGACTTTCGCAAACCACGCCCGAAGAAAGCCCTGTGGACCCGAATGCGCGAGGTCGCTTTCGATCTCGCCAATGAAGCACTGTGCGTGCGCCGCAAGATCGAGCATCGCGACAGTGCCGATCTGGCCGTGCGAACGGCGGAGCTTCAACTCGGCGTGCGCCGTCCCGACGCCGAACGCCTCGATTGGGCGCGCCGCACATTGTCAGAATCGCCAAAGGGCAAGCGGTTGGGGCGCCCGCAAATCTATGCGGAAGAAGCCCTTCATCTCGCCAAGTTTCCAGCAACGGTTCCGGTCAAGTTGCAAGTGATTCGCATTGGTGAACTGGCGCTCGCTGCTGTCCCGTGCGAGGTCTTTGCCGAGACAGGCTTGGCAATCAAGCAGGCCAGCCCGTTCAAGCCCACGTTCGTCGTCGAGCTGGCCAACGGCTACAACGGTTACCTGCCGACGGCGCGCCAACACGAACTGGGCGGCTACGAAACCTGGTCCGCCCGCAGCGCCTATCTGGAACCTGAGGCGGACACACAAATCCGCGCGACAGTCCAGAAGCTGTTGACTGCGGTCGCTCGCGGGAGCTGACGCGATTAGACAATGCGTCTGATACGAACATTGTTCGGTTTTGTCCTTGGAATAAACCTGGTCTCCGTCGTTTCAGTCGCGGAATTGGTTGTTGAAAACGATCTCGTTCGCTGGACGATTGGCGACAACGGACAAAACAAGAGCCTGATCGAAAAAAGCACAGGTCAGCAACTGCTTGCGACGCCGGGAGGACACATGTTCGCAGTCCGCAAGGGCAACCAGACGTTTGAGGGAACCGTCGCGCGTAGCGAGGGAGAGCGAGTGCAGGTTGTCTTCGGCGAGTCGGGCATCAAGGCTGAATACCGGATTATCGCGCGCCCACGATATTTTGTCGTCGAACTGGTGCGCGTGTCGGGCGATGGCGTGGACGAAGTCCGCCTGGCCGAAATCTTGAGCAGCGTGCGCGGACGTTTCGGCGGCACGCTGAACGTTGCGTGGAATGACCGCTTTACTGTCTGCATCATGGCACTCGGTAACCGCGTGCATTCGGCCACGAAGCGAGCGGTCGTTTACCGCGAGTACGGAATGGAAGGCCAAAAAGCGGTAATCATCGCCGTGCCCACATCACAGTTCCTTGATGTCGTAAGGGAGGTGGAGCAGGACTGGGGCTTGCCCTCACCGACAATCGGCGGCAAGTGGGCGAAAGCCTCGGACGATGTTCGCACGAGTTATCTGTTCGCGGACATGACGGAGGCCAATGCCGACGAACTGATTCGCTTGGCCCGGCTCGGCGAGTTCAAATACATCATGATGTTTGGCAGCACGTGGAGCAGTTCGTGGGGAACCGCGCCGATCAATCCCAAGAGCTTTCCAAACGGCGAAGCGGGACTCAAAGCAGTGGTCGAGAAGTGTCACGCCGCCGGGCTGAAGGTCGGCATTCACACGATGACCAGCATGATCGCGAAACGTGATCCGCTTGTCCATCCGAAGCCGGATCCGCGCTTGTTGAAAAACATCTGGGCAACCCTCGTGGCTGACATTGACGCCGAGAGCACAGAAATTCCCGCCGTCGAATCACTCGCGGATTGGCCGGGCCAACCAGCCTATTACGGCGCGCTCAAACAAGGAATGGACATCCAGCTTGACGACGAGATCATCCAGTATCGTCAGATCGGCGGACGCGATGGCCGCGTTTTTCTGGAGTGCCTGCGCGGACAATCAGGCACCCAAGCCGCCCCGCACAAAGCCGGCGCCCGCATCGGCCATCTCGCCCAGTGGTTCAGTTCCTACATCGCCGACCTGCGCACCTCGCTCAAGGACGACATCGCCGAGCGCATCGCGGGACTCATCAACCGTTGCGGCCTCGACATGCTCTACCTCGACGGCAACAACGGCAACATCCTGAACGGACCGCGCTGGCATTGGGCGACGTTGCAGGAGACGAGCATCTGGGAACGCCTGCGCCGCGACGTCTTGATCCAAACCGGCGGCATGACGCACTGGACGTGGCATTTTCAAACCCGCGGAACGTGCAACGATTTCGCCGCGCTCGCCGCCAAGCAATACCTCGATTACCACAAGATTCCCGACGCCTGGCAAGGCTACACCAGCAACTTCATGCCGGCAGAACTCGGGTGGTGGGGCTTTCTCGCCGACGACCCCGCATACCCGGCCACGAGTCCCGACGAAGTCGAACTGTATGCCGTACGAATGCTCGCGCTCGATTGTCCGGTCTCGCTGGAAACATTCCTCGTGGACCTCAAACGCCATGGCCGCACCGACGAATTGCTTTCGCTGTTGGGGAAGTATGAACGGCTGCGACTCGCTCGCGCCGTGCCGGACGCAATCCGCCAGAAACTCCGTAAAGGAGAATGGCACATGGTCGAGACCGCCGGTAAACCGGTGTTTCACCCGGTGCGTTACGATGTCCATCGCGTCACGACACCGGGCGAAGTCCGCGTGAACAACACGTTTCACCGCCAACCCTTGAACTTCCGGTTGCGCGTCGTGCCGGAACTGGCCGCACCGGGAGATCCCAACAACAAGGTTTTGTTTCACGCGAATCCACCGGCGACACCGCGATTGCCGTCAGCAGACGCCGCGATGCCCGGTGCGCTGGCCGCCGGCATCAAGTTCGCGAAGCCGTCGGACGCGCAACAAGGCGCGTTCGTGGTCGGGCCGAACAGCGAACTCACCGTGGCGAAGGGCGCGCAGGGACTCGACTTGCTGCGACACCGCGCGTTGGCCGTGCGCCTGCGGGTTGAAGGCACCGGGGAACCATGTCCGGTCCTCAACGTGCAGTTGGAGTCTGTGGCGAAGATGTATCGCGATCATTACATCAACTTGGATTTCACCGGCGAACGCACCATCGTTATCCCGGAGCCGACCGCCGACCGGATGCTCGCCGAGTTCCGTCCACACAGGGCCAACTACTCGTTCAAGCACGCCGGTTACCTTTTCAAATACGAAGCGGTCACGGGACTGAACTTCCGCTGGATGCGCGTTCCGAAAGGAACCCAAGTGCGATGCGCTGTGAGTTTGGTCGAAGCGTTGAAAGAGTCCGATGCGTCGCTACTCCGTCCCTCGCTCACCATTCAAGGACGCCGCATTGAAATCCCCGGTAAACTGCGCACCGGCGACTACGCCGAATTCTGGACAAACGGTCCCATCCGAATCTTCGACCGCAACTGGAAACCGCTGCGAAGCATGTCCGCCGCGAGCCCCATTCCCATATTGGCTCCGGGAGAGAACTGCATGGAGCTTTCTGCCGATACATCCGCACCGCTCAAACTAACAGTGATTACTCTCGGTGCGCCGCTGCAACCACAACTAAGTTCAAAAAGGAGAACCCCATGAAACGTGCTTGTTCTGTCTTCATTGGATTGTTGATCGCCGGCCTGCCGTCGCTCTCTCTCGCGAGCGACACGACCGCAAAACCCGTCACCATTGACGCCTCGAAGTTCCCCACGCTTCAAGCGGCACTCGACGCTCTGCCGGCATCGGGCGGCATCGTAAACCTACCCCCCGGCGAATTTGAATTGAAGGAGCCGCTGGTGCTGGCCCGCGGCGACACGCGACTGGTGGGCGCAGGCGACGCCACCCGTTTGATCAACCGCAACGAAGAGGGCAAGCCCGCGCTCATCATTCGCGATGCCGGTTACCCGAAGAACAGAAAAGCGCGGCTCTGGCGCGTGCAGCTTGCCAACTTCCGCATCAGCGGCAATCCCAAGAGCGGCGACGGCGTGCTGGCCGAAGGCATTGACGAGATTTTCATTCACGGTCTCTCGGTGGACCACAACGGTGGCTGCGGCATCAATCTTGTCCAGTGCCACGAGGACCCGCGCATTGCCGACTCGATCATCACCTACAACGCCCAAGCCGGCCTCTGCATTGCCGGTGGCCACGACATCGTGGTCAACGCCAACCATTTCGAGGAAAACCTCGACGCGGTCGTCTGCACCAACAGCTTCAACCTCTGCATGAACGGCAATAACGTTGACGATCACCTGCGCCACGGCGTCGTCATCGAGAACACCTACGGCTCGGTGCTCTCCGGCAACATGATTGAGGAATGCAACGGCATCGCCATCATCCTTGACCGCGACTGCTACGGCATCACCATCAGCGCCAACGTCATCGCCCACCATCTTTGTGGCGGCGTGGACTTGCGTGACGCCTCCGGTTGCGCCGTGTCAGCCAATACGTTCACGCTCGTCCACACCAACTCCATCGCCGTTGGCCCCGAAAGCAGCCGGATCACAATCACCGGAAACAATTTCTGCAACAGCTACATCGGCGGAGGCAAAGACCGCCGTCCAAGGGAACACAAGCAACCGATGGGACTCGACGCCGGCACCGGCATCTTCCTGAAAGGAACTGCTGACATCGTCGTCTCTGGCAACACGTTCAGCGGTCTCGACGGTCAAGCCGTCTGGACCGAAGGCGAATGCCGCCGCGTACTCATCTCCAACAACATCGTGACCGACGTGAAGCGCCGTCAGACGGAGAAGAAACACGCAATTGACCTCGGCCCGGCCAAAGATAGTCTCGTAAAGGACAACATCATCGCCGAACCTGAAACGAAGTAGCGGGCGTAATACTCTCTCAGAGCGTGTTTTGAAATTCGTAGAGTGGCGGTGTTGAACAGGCGTCTCGCCTGTTCTCCTTGCAGTTTCCATGACGGAACAGGCGAGACGCCTGTTCAACTCGGATTCTCAAACACGTTCTCAGTGCTCCAACAACGCCTTCATTGCGCCCATCAACACGTGTTCCACCTGCGGCGCGACTCGGGATGGCCTGCCGGTTTCATAGCCGCCTTGCGAATAGGCGATCTCGGTACCGATATAACCGCAGCCGTCATCGCCATACGCAGCCATGCACACCGCTGCGTCGGGGCGCATCTGCTGCGCGGCGAGTTGATACTCGACGAACAACTCACCGGGCATGTGGAGGACATACACCGAGCCGAGACGCAGGCAACTCAGGTCAACCTGATGCCCCGCCTTGCAGCGGCGCGACCATGCAAGATTCCGTGCTGCGAATACCCGGTCGCGAGTCTTCGCCGACGTGTCGGTGAAAATTTTGAGATTGGGAGCCTCGTCGGCCAGTTCCTCGCGCAACGGCAGCGCGACCGCTTTCACGCGCCACTCAATGTCCGCCGCGCGCAACGAAGATTTGCGCGTCGCCTTCCACGCTTCCTCCATGCCGCGCGCCAACCTCTGCGCGAGCACAGGACGGTTTTCAGGTGAGCCGTCGTTGTATTTCCCAGCAGTGACATTGCCGCCTGCGCCGGTGAAATAGATGTGCGGCAAGCCTGACAACGCCGCCTCGCGCATCGCGCGGGCGATGCCGACCGTGTCGGCGCTGACACCGCCCTTGCCGTAATAACTCATCGGGTGCGTGGCGTAGTAACTGAGCACGACGCGCGGTTGGTCGCCGTCCCAGAAACTCAACACGCGCACAAGCGGATCAATGACACCTTCTGGATCTTCGCGAGCACCCGGTTTCCGGCAAGCACTGGTGCGGGAATATTTCACCTTGCCATCCGGGCCGAGCACGCGACGTGCCGACGCAAACTTGTCCACCTTCCCTTGGCCGATGCCAATGTGCGTGACCGGCTCCGACCGTTTCATTGCTTGGCGCGCCGCTTGTGCCGCGCGCGCGATGGCTTCGCGTGCGAACGCAACGTTTGAGAACTGGTTGGTCAATCCCTGTGTAGCGAGCAATTCCTCCGTCGAGAAATCGCAGCCGGGCGCGTCGTGCTGGTGAACGGTATGCACCGCCACCCGTTCGACGGTGGTGCCCACGGCTTTGGCGAGCGCCGTGCGCCACTCGTCGTAGCCGGCATTGCTGTTGGCCACCCAATCCACCGCGCAAAGGACAATCGGTTTCTGCTTCGCCGGCAACAGCACCACGCCCCGCGCCGTGAGCGGGTCCACAACGGTCAGCACATTCGAGACGTTGCCGTGGCACAATGGCGACCCGATCGGCGGCGTGACATCAGCCTGAAAAAGGGCAATGCGGACGTCAGCGGCAAAGGACAGCGACAGACTGCACAACGCCAACGCAACGGTTACGAGCAGTGGTTTCTTCTGATGGTTCATATTGTCAGCCGACGATACCGCTGATGTCTATCAGATAGACTTGGCGACCGCCGTTGTGCGGGGAATCAATCGAGACCCATTTGCCGGTGCGGCTGCAACTGGGATGCGTGTCGCAGCGCCATTCGCCGGTGTATTCTTTCGGTAAGTGAAAATGGCCGAGTTCGACACGGCGCTTGGTCGGGATATGGAACAGGTGCACGTTTTGGTTGCGCTGTTTGTCGGGATAGGTGTCGTTGACGACCCACTGGTTGCGGGTGCGCGGCACGTGACTGATGTGGCCGTCGCCCTTGAGGATGCCTTCGCCGATGACCTCGACGTTGGTGGTCTTGTCCTCGAAGATGCAGAACTTCCAGTCGTTGGTGGGCGGATGCCCGGCGTAGGCGGTGATGTGCTTGGCGTCGCGCCAGACGAAATGCGAGACTTTGCCGGTCGGAATGAGTTGATAAATGTCGGTGCCGTCCGATTTGGCGGTGAAGGCCCGGGTGCGCCAGCCTTTTTTGCCCGGCTGGGTCCAGCGGTGCAGGAAAAAGAATCGCGTGCCGTCGGTATTGACGAGCAGATGGTTGAACCAATGTTTCGATTCCGCCGAGAACGCCATTTCGTCCGGCCCTGTGAATGGGATTTTGGCGACATTAGCAAACGAGAGAATCAACTTCTGCTTGCCGGTTCGCATGTCGAGTTTCCAAATACCGGCATTGTCAGGGGCCAGCACGTTGAAGTTTGGGTCGGGGATGCCGGTATAGCCGTAGCCGGGCCGCGTGTCATTAAGCCGTCGGAAATCGGGGGCGACAGCCCACCGGCCATCGGGACTGAGCGCGTAAAAGGGATTCGGCAACGTCCGTTTCTTGCCTGTCTTCACGTCGAGTATGTGGCTGACGAAATGGTCGCCGTCACGGTCATTCCATGCGACTTCGCTCTTGGTACCGGGCACCCATTGCAGCATGCACCCCTGTTGCCAATTCCATGCCCGCGAGGTGCCGAGTTCGATCCATTTGTCGCCGTCCTTCGTGTCCACCATGCCGACGCGAATCATGTCATCGGCGGTTGGCGAGCGTCCCTCAAAGTCCACTTCGTTGGTGACGATGAAGCGGTCGGTTGGATCGAATAGAAACTTGTCGTAATAGGCGCGCCAGTGGAATTTCGGCCCGCGCGTAATCTGTCGGACCGGCGGCAGTTTTTCCTCGGACCATCCGCGCAACGCGTATCCGGCTGGAAGTGCGACGGCAAGCGCTTGTAGAAACTGGCGACGATTGAATGTCGAGTGATTCATTTCTGTCTCCTTTTTTGTTGTGCGGCGGCGGGCATGACCAGCGGCCAATCCGGTGACTCGGTGCGCGCGGATTTCATAATCCTTTCCACCTGCATGATAATGTCCGGATGATTGTCGGCAACATCATTTTTCTCGCCGGAATCAGTTTTGAGGTTGTACAGCTCGATGGGGAGCGAGGGGCCATTCCGAACGGCTTTCCAGTCGCCGATCCGAACGGCTTGGATGGATTTCCGTTCGTGAAGTTCCCAATAGAAATACTTGCGCTTCGGTGCTGCGCCACCCTTGAGCATCTCGACGAGTGAGAAGCCGTCGGGCGTGAACGACTCTAGCCATTTCGCGCCTGCCAACTCGGCGGCGGTCGGGAGGACATCCCAGAACGCCCACGGCTCATCGCAGACACGCCCCGCGGGTACGACACCGGGCCAGCGGACAATTGCGGCTTGGCGCAATGCGCCCTCGTACAGACCACGTTTGTAGCCACGCAAGCCGTTGGCAGCCTGTTCGAAAAGCCGTCCGAGTTCGGACTCCGGTGAGAAAGAGGAACCGTTGTCGCCGGCGAGAAAGACGATTGTCTTCTCGTCGAGCTTGAGATCCTTCAACAATGCCAGCAGGCCGCCCACATCGGAATCGAGCCGCGTCACCATCGCGGCGTAGTTCTTCTGCTGTTCTGTCCACGGTTTGTCCTTGTAGATACCTTGGTCGTCAATCTCGTATTTCCCGTGCGGCAACGTGATGGCGTAGAAAAGAAAGAATGGACGATCTTTCTTTTTGCGCACCCAGTCGAGCACATCGTTCTGAATCAGGTCTTGTGCGTAGGTTTTGCCGTCAAGCTCGATCCGCTTGTCGTCACGGTAGAGGAACGGCGGGAAATAACTGTGGGCATGACGCTGGCAGTTGTAGCCGAAGAAATGCTCGAACCCGACCTTCAACGGGCTGCCGGTCGCGTCGAACATCCCCATCCCCCATTTGCCCATGCAGGCCGTTACATATCCGGCGTCCTTCAACATCCGCGCGACGGTGTATGTCCCCGACGGCAACGGCATTTGACCTTCGGGTTGGATTTCCCGGTTCGCGCGAATCGGGCAGTGACCCGAGTGCAGCCCTGTGATCAACGACGCCCGCGACGGCGCGCACACGGCTGTCCCGCAGAACGCCTGTGTAAAGCGCATCCCTTCCACCGCCATCCGGTCGAGGTTCGGCGTCTTGATGAGTTTCTGCCCGTAACATCCGAGGTCGCCTTGCGCGAGATCATCAGCGAGGATGAAAATGATGTTCGGCTTTGCCGGCAGTGCAAGAGCACCGCCGCAAAAAGGCGCAAGTAGCGCAAAAAGAATAAAATGCTTCATTTACGTTTTCGTTTCTTGGTTTGGACTGGTTGATCGCCGGGTTGCGGCACGTAGGCGCCGGTTTCGGCGCGCCAAGCGGCGAGTTTGGCGCGCATCGCCTTCACCCGCTCCGGCTCGGAAGCGGCGAGGTTGTTGCGTTCCGACAGATCGGACTTCAGGTTGTAAAGTTCAACCGCGTCTTCCTCAAAGAACTCGATGAGTTTCCAATCGCCCTCGCGCATGGCGCTGCCCGGCGACCAAGTGGAGCCGTGATAGTGCGGATAGTGCCAGAACAATGCGTTGCGCACCGGCGCTGCTCTGCCGCGCAAGACGGAGACGATGTTGACGCCATCGAGGTGTTGGTCGGGTTTCGCAGGTACCCCGGCGAGCGCGAGCAATGTAGGATAGAAATCGGTGCTGATGACGGGCGTGTCAGTCGTTGCGCCGGCCTTCGTGATGCCGGGGGCGCGCACAATCAGCGGCACGCGGATGCCCCCTTCATAAAGCCAGCCTTTGCCGGCGCGCAACGGCTCGTTCGAGGTCGGACCGGGGGCGCTTTTCGTCGAAAGACCGCCGTTGTCGGAAAAGAAGATGACGATGGTGTTCTGCACAAGGCCGTTTTTCTCCAGCTTCGCCAGCATGCTACCGACAAACGAATCGAGGCCCGCCACTTCCGAGCCGTAAGCGGCGTCGTTCTGCACAACACGCGTTTGACCGTCGCGCTCCGTCCGCGATGCAACGGTTGTCGCCGGAAGTTTCGCGGCTTTGTCGCGGAACTTGGCGATATGGTCAGGGTATTCGAGGATGGGCGTGTGCGGTTCGTGATAGCCGAGGAACATGAAGAACGGACGCGCCGTATCCCGTTCATCGAGGAACTTCATGGCCGATTCGCTGATCCTCTTGCCGACCTGCCAGTCTTTGCTGTGGTTACCGAGTTGCTCGCCGCCGATGCAGGTTTCAAATCCTTGGTTCTGCGGCTCGAACCGGCTCCCGCCAAGATGCCATTTCCCGCTGTAAAACGTCTGATAACCGCCTGCTTGCAGCGCCTCGGCAACGGTGATCTCTTCCAACGCAAGTTCCTTCTTTGTCGGTTTTGTGACCAGCTTGCGTCCTCCCGGATTCTGACCGGGAATATAATCGGTCACGCCGGTGCGGACCGGGTATTTGCCCGTTATGATGCTGGCGCGCGTGGGCGAGCAGACCGACCCGGCGCTGTAAGCT
>CAZNOK010000030.1:0-32679 GCA_964574605.1 uncultured Verrucomicrobiota bacterium | reverse complement strand
AGGCCGAGTTGGAGAGCATCGTCTCGGACCGTCGCACGGAGGGCGCGCACGCCGCGGGTTGGGCGTATTGGCGGCAGTTGTTGCTCAGTCCCAACATGTGGGCGCTGTTTGTGATGTATTTTCCCAACAGTTTCTCGTTCTACTTCTGCATCACGTGGCTGCCAACTTATCTTCAGGAGAAAGGCTCGTTCGATTCGACGATGCTGGGATTCCTGGCCGGGCTGCCGTTGCTGCTCAGCGTCGTGAGCGATCTGACCGGCGGCGTGACGACGGATTGGGTGGCGGCTCGGCTCGGTTTGCGTTGGGGCCGGTGCGGCGTAGGCGCGGCGGCCTATCTGGTCGCAGGTGTCGGGCTGATTATCGCGGCGGCGTCGGCCAGCCCGATGGTGTCGGCCATCATGATTGCGTTGGCCACGGCGGCGAGCATGTTCACGCTTGGCGCGTCGTGGAGCACCGCCATCGAGATGGGCCGTAACCATGCCGGCGTCGTCAGTGCGACAATGAACACTTCCGGCCAGATCGGAAGTCTGTTCTGCCCCTTAATTGTGGCGTACTCGGTCGAGTGGTTCAAGAGTTGGAACCTGCCGCTCTACCTGATGGGCGGCCTCTTCCTGCTCGGCGTCGTCTGCTGGGGATTGATTGATCCGCAGAAGCCCGTCTTCGAATCGAAAGAGTAATTCTATGTTCTCTCGTTTCATCGTGTTCTGCGTCATCGGTCTTCTTGGCGCGGCTGTTCCGTCAATGCTTCGCGCCGCGCCGCCAGCGCACGCGACGTGGGAACTGACGTTTCAGGACGAGTTCAACGGCACCAATGTAGATTGGACGGTCTGGGAATCGCAGAACGATCAGCGCGGACCGGATCACCTCGAAGGACGATGGCCGGAGAACAATATCGTCAAGGACGGCATCCTCCATCAAGTCGCCAAGAAAGAAAACCCGCCGCGCGGCACACGCGACTGGTCCACGGCGCACATCTGGACGCGCGCGTTCTCGCAACGATACGGCTACTTCGAGGCACGGATGCGATATGGGCGTTATCTGAACAACGCGTTCTGGCTGTTCCGACCGCGCGGCAGGAAGTTTCCCGATCCGCCGCACTTCGAGATAGACATCAACGAAGGTCACACACCGCGCGAAGTGGCGATGACACTGCATTTCTTCCTGCTCCCGAAAGGCGAGACGGTCGCCGACCTTCACTCAACCTCGAAGAAGTGGGATGCGCCGATGGACCTCGACAAGGAGTTCCATCTCTACGCCGTTGAGTGGAACGAGCAAGAGATTATCTGGTACTTCGACGGCAAACCGGTGCGCCGGCTCAAGAACCCCAACTGCCACGCGCCCGCCGACATGCGCCTCAGCACAGTCATCATGCCGACACAATTGGAGCGCGACGGCATTTCGCTCGACACAATGAACGGCGTCAGCATGACTGTGGACTGGGTGCGCGTCTATCGGAAGAAACAAGACTTACACACGCCAAACCTTCCGGCAATGGAAGTCTATCACGTGCCGAAACTCGTCGAGCGCCCCCGTCAGATTACCGACACGGCCACGAAGAAGACCGAATTGTTCCGTGAAGATTTCGAGTCGGTCGCGTCCGGCAAGTTGCCGGCGTCATGGGAAATCGGCAGCGGCAGACCTGCGGTCGCCGCGGACGCGAAACGCAAGATGCTGAAACTCGCTCCCGGTGATTACGCGTGGCGGATGTTCGATGCGCCGGCTAAAGACCGGCTCGAAGTGGAGTTCGATTACTCGACGCCCGACCGGCAGACGGGACTGTTGCTTGTCACGCTCGGCAACTTCGACAAGACCAACCCTGACAAGCGGAGGCTCTCTTACTACACTGGCGACATCGGCGCCTACATCCATTGGATGCAGAAGTTCCTTTGCTTCTACGCGGAGCCGACCAAATGGACGCCCTTTGCGCGCCGCAAACTGGACGGTTGGAACCACGCCCGCTTCGTGCTCGACGTGGGTAAAGGCGTCTTTGATTACTACGACGCAACCGACTTCAAAGGCGGAGGTGTTTTCCGCCATCGCCAAAAGGCGGCAAAAGGAATCGGACTGAGACACCACGGCAGCACCGGTTCAGTATATCTGGATAACATCGTGGTG
This sequence comes from uncultured Verrucomicrobiota bacterium, assembly GCA_964574605.1. Lineage (GTDB taxonomy): Bacteria > Verrucomicrobiota > Verrucomicrobiia > Palsa-1439 > Palsa-1439 > CAIKAP01. The sequence goes on along the minus strand of CAZNOK010000030.1, from coordinate 30,564 downwards.
AGAATGTTTCCGGCACAGTGAGCCTCTGATGATCAGAATCACACCGCATATCACGAACCGGATTCTGGTTCGCATGATTTGTATAATGGGCGTGGCTTTTGTCATCAACGGAAGAGTTGCTTCGGCAAAATCCGATTTGTGGTGCCGTCATATGATTCTGGTTTATTCTTATCCGACGGATCCGGAAGCGAAGAAACTGAGCGCGGAGGAACTCAAATGGCTCGCTGCCTATTGCGACTTGGACGGAAAACCGCAGGACTTCTTTTTTGACGGGTTTCTGATTACCGGTTTCTCTTGCGGCGGAGGTCGTCACTTGCTCGGCGCGGGCAAGCCCGCCGTGAAAACCGATTGGGATAACGCTGCACGTTCCTACACGAGCGCTGCCGTCAAGGTCAACGATGCGTTCTGTCTGGTTCGCGAAGCGTTGAACGCCCCGAATCGCAAGGCAAAGATCATTCTCGCGATCCCCTACCCTGATCCGAGAGTCACCAGTCTAGGCTCCCTCAACTTTTCCCGACATCAAGACCGACTTGCCATGGTCAAATGGTTCATTGATGAGTTGTCGAAACGGTGGAATGAATCGTCCGCCGCCGGCAAACTTGACGCATCGAGTTTGGTCGGGTTCTACTGGGGGCGGGAAGGCGCGTCAGCGCCACGGACGGAGCACGGCACCATCAATGACACGAAGTTGATGAAAGATGTCGGTTCGTATATCCACGAGAAGGGCTACTTGTTTCACTGGATTCCGGGTTTCCGCAGCGGGTGCGTGTTCGCGAAAACTCCCTTGATCGAGGTCGGTTTCGACTGCGTCACACAACAAATCAACTATCAGAATCCACAGGAACCGGGCAGGCCGTTGAGCATCTTCGACGAGATGACCGAGGACGTGCACAAATATAAAATGCACGGGGTGGAGATGACACCGAACGTTCGCGAAACCAACCTCAACCCGCTCATCTGGTCATGGCAACAGGTGCACCTCGCCAACCTCGAAGCGGCACTGCGGCTCGATTGGAAGAAGTTCCCGTCCATGACGTATTTTGACGGCAACAGTTTCCTGCGCATCGCCTCCGACCCCAAGACGCACATCTACTACGCGAAACTCCACAAGTGGGTGAAAGGCACTCTCACCGCGCAGGATGTGAACGAACTCTGTGACGCGGTCATTACAGACCTAACATCGAGAGGCGTATTATCGGCTGAACGGCTGCAACAGATAAACGAAGCCAAGACAGTCTTGGAAAAGCTGCACCTGATGGAGAAACCCATTACTTCCGCCAGTTCATCTCAACTTCCCAGACCACATTGATGCTACCGTCGCGCCAACGGGGCGAACTCCACCTGCTCAGCGGCTCCGGCCAAGCTGTACACCGCTTGAATCAGTTCGCGGTCAGGTTCTTTCGTCTCGACGCGAAGCGGTCGTGGCGCAAGCAGAGCCATCAACTGGCTCCGCGGGGTGACTGCTGCCAAACCGGGCACGACGCCGCTCTGGCGATAGCTCTGTCTGGGAACGGTCGAACCAGCCGTAGCTGACAGTGTTACACTGGCAATCCGCTGGTCGAGCACGGCGGCGAGCAGGACAACGTCGTCCACTTCGCCAACACACGAGATCCGCCTCAGGTCCAGATCGCCAATTTGCTCCAACGCATCCAGCGACTCGATCACGTGCCTCACGTTGTACACCGTGGGTGATGTGCTCAACAGGTAGGTGGTCTCTTCGAATGGGACACAGTCGAGAGCCAAAACTGCCGTGCCTTGAGCCAGAAGTTTGGCTGCACGGCTACTCTCCAAGGCCCCCTCCTTGGTGCGGCTTTCATGCAGATAGATCGCCACAGGCGGATGAGCCGCGCCCTCGGGCAGGATCAAGTACGAACTGAGTCCCAACAACCCGTATTTGAGTTCTATCACACGAGCATCGCTACGGGTCCAAGCAGCCAATTCTTGCGGACGCCTCGCCTCTGCGTGGGCGGGCAGGTTCAGCACTGCGGCCACCCGCTTCACCAGTGCATTGCGCCGGGCTTCCCACTCCCGCAAGGAGCGGGGCACAGTGAAGGTCGCGCCGAGTTCCTTCTCGCGCACCGCCATCCAGCCCGCCATGCCGAATTCCGGTTTGGCCTCGTCGCCGGGCTTCAGGCAGCGGAGCCTTTCAGCGGGCAACAAACGGACATCGCACCGCACGGCTCGCGCATCCACGAATCGCCCAATCTGCCATGATTTGTCGGCAAACGGCTTCGGCAACTCGGCCATCAAGATCTCGGGCGGCGGCGGGCCATCGGGCAGTTTCTCGATGTCCCCAGCGGTCAGGCGAGGCAAGTCGAAATGTCGCTCGACCCAAGCCAATGCTGTGCGATTGAGTTGGAACGGGTGATGCCCGGCCTTGGGAGTAACGTGCATGGCCAGACAATCGCCACGGCCAAACAATTCATAAACCCGGCGGGCCTTGGTCATTGTTGTGTTCTGGAAAATCGCAGGATACATCGGCGTGCGGTCGGATTCACCGGCTGGAACGAGCGTGGCGCAGTGGGGCGCGCCCAAGGCAAGCAGTTCCGGGTTGTTAGCCGCTTGGAGCAATCCCACCGGCCGCCAGCAACAACTCAGTTCGCCGACGATCTCGTGGAAGTTACAAGTCCAAGCAGTCGGCATACTGAGCGTAATCCGCGGATCAACCGCCGTTGCATATTCGGTCACGGTGCCGCCCAGCGAGTGCCCGGCGCAACCGATTCGCCGCTGATCCACCTCAGACCGGGATTGCAGATAGTCCACGCCGCGCACGACGTCGTAAACCATTTTACCGATCACCGAAATCCCTAAGGCCTGACAGCGGTCAATGCGATGCTCTAGCCGATGGCCACGGATTCCCAAGCGGAACTTTTCATCACGTTCTTCCTCGCCGATCGGGTCGGGTACCAGCACCACACAGCCGGCTTTGGCGTACATTTGCGCGAAATACTGATTGTAGGGCGTGCTCTTGCTTCCGCCGTGTCCACTGGGGCAAATGATCGCCGGCAACGGTTCCTTGAGACCTTGCGGCACGTAGAGATTGGCTGTGACGCAATTGCCGGTCTCGGCGCGGTAGATTACTTTTTCAATCACGAACTCGCCACGATCAATCCGACCCACCACGCGGGCTTCCAGTGGCACGTCTTCCTTTGGGAAATGGAAAATCGTCCGAAGCCGATTGCGTATCTCCTGAGTATGTGCGAGCCATTCCTCGCGCGAGGCGGGGAAACGCTCGCTAATCTGCCGCGACGGACACTGGACGGCACGGCCCCGCAAATGCTCGTGAAAAGCTGCTCGCACCCGTTGCAAGGCCGTCTCGACCGGGGTAGTGATCTGTTCTTTTCCGACCTTCTTGACCTTCTCGGTTCCCGCTGTTCTGACAGGCTTCGGTCCGGCGGCTGATTTTCCCAGTAACTTGTCAAGCAGCTTCTCCGATTTGGCCAAAACGTTTTCGTAGTATCCCGTCGTGTAAAAGTGACCGACGATCTGGCCGGGATCGCCACTGCGTCCGGCAAGGAAGACACGTCGGCCGGCGTAACGGTCGAGATGTTCGAGGCATGCCCAAGCCGCCTCACAAGTACGACGAAACGCAGCTACAGCCTCGACGATCCGCCCCTGCTCTTCCAATGCCGTTGCAGCGCGACGGGCTTCCTCCAAGCGCCACGCCAGTTTGAGATAGTCCAGCGAAATCCGGTCACGGAGAATGCGGGCGCGAGTCGGTTCGGTTCTCGCGGCGCGCTCGCCGGCGGCGAGCAATTTCTCCAGCGTCTCCAAACGCGAGCCGGGCACATTCAGGTCACGTGGCCAGCGTCCTTGTGATTCAAGCTCGGCGAAGTACGCACGCATGGGCTGGGCAGCCTCGCCGTAGTAATGCGAGCAATAGTCGGCCACCACCTCCTCAACCGGCTGGGCGAGGTTCCACGCCATGCGGGCGAAAACCCAATAGTTCAGCGCGTATGCGGTCCAGTTGTCCAACTCGCACTGGGAGGCGACTCCGACAAGCCCCAAACGGTGGATGGTCTGCAACTCATCGCCGATAACCTTGGTGGCAACCCAAGGAAACGAACGGTCGCTGTACGAGCCCATGTAGTATTCGTAGAGAGCTACTTGCCCGGCGCCGCTGGCCTGCCAACCTTTCAGGCGATTCTCGTCCGGCGGCGGCCATGTGGCCATTGCGCATAGCGTATTCTTGCCGAACACCCGCACGCGCGGTGGATCCTTGACCGTGCTGTACGAGAGAAAGCTCAGTCGCATTGCCGGCAAGACCTTGTACACCCGCTCGGCAACACGACTGACGTGCGTGCAGTAGGCGTCGCTGGCTGAACCCAACGCTGCGCATCGGTCACACTCGCAGTAGCCGTAGCCGTCGTTGGTGTAAAGGCTGATCAAATCCACCTCGGGATTGGCACGGGCGAAGGCGATCACCCGTCTGGCCGTCACCTCGGCCACCTCCTCGTTCGCGTAGCATAACTGGCCGCGATCAAGCTTCAGGTTCTCCAGCGTGTGCTGCTTGCCCTTCACCTGTGAATAAAACTCAGGCTTGCTCCCAAAGAACTCAGCGGGCGGAATCCAATAGAAGCCCGCGTGATTGCCGGCCTCGATTCCGATCCCCCGACGACGGATTGCCTCAACCAACCCCGGCGTCTGCCGGAACTGGGAGTACGTCTGGCCCTTGTACCCCTTGGCCGGATAGAGAGTCACGATCATCCGGTTCATGCGGTTTTTGGCCATCCAATCAATCCAATCCGCCGTGGCCGGGCTTGCGACTTCCAGTTGCAGGAACGTGCGATACGAGAGAGCCGGTTTTTCCGTGACGCGAAGTGGCGGCAGAGCCAGCGTTGGCCGTTGAGGGATCACCTCGCCCTGTGGACCGGGGAAACACCACCGGCAACCCCAGCGTTCCAGCAGCGCGTAGGCGCCGTAAAGCGCGGCTCGGGGACAGGCGCCGACGATCACTACGCTGCCGCCGACAGTAAACAGCGCAAACCCTTCCTCGCCCATGTTCAGCGAGTTCGGCGCAACCTCAGCCTGCTGCAGCAGATTCGCCACCACCCGGTTTTCCGACGCAAGCCCCACGGCGATGACCCGACCAGAGACAGCTTGCTCGTCAGTGGCAATCTGACAATCGGCTCCCGACATTGCGCGAATTGTTCGTTGGAGTTCCTCCGCCGCAAAACGCGACGGTTCGGAGCAATGTCGGCCCACCACGATGCTGGCTCGTGCCTCGCCCCGTTCGACAACCACAGCCCCCGGCTCGCCGCTGCCTGAGAGACCAAAGATTACCAACATCGCGGCCAGAACAACTTCATATGCTGTTGATTTCATCGTTTGATCCGGTTCAAGCGCAACGGCGCTCGTTGAGCGCTACTTCCGCCAGCCCATTTCCACCTCGCGTATCACGCTGACGCCGAGTTGCCGGAGACGCGGCAACTGCGAACGAACACGTTGCTGCGATGCAGCTTGGTCGTTGTGGATTTGCAGGGCAGCGTCGAGCAACGCGGCGGACATGACAGGTTCGTCAATGTCGAAAATCCAGTCTCTCAAGCCGAGTTCCTCCAGCATCCACACCTTGCGCCCGTTTTCGCTGAACTGCGGCATCAACACAGGCGTGCCGAGGCTCAGCGCCATGATGACAGAATGCATTTCCATGCTGACCACGATCTGCGCGCGTTGATACAACGAGTAGGCTTGCTCCGTTGTCCAGAACTTCTCCATCTCAACGCATTTCTTCTGCGCAGATGCCGAGAGCTTCATGTAAACGTTCTTGTGCATCGCCTCAACTTCGGTTTTGACTTCGGGCGCGAGCACCACGGGCTGCCCGGTGCGTTTGACCCAGTCCTCGATGAACTGACGGATGCGCACCATCATTTCCTCGCCGCGCTCCGCGCTGATGGTACCCGCCAACGGCCCTCTCTGGTCTGCGCTGCGAATCGTCACGGTGATGAACCGGCCCTTCTCCAGACCGTGTTTCTTCATGAACTCGTCGGCCCAAGTGTCATCGAAGCCATTGAAGAAGAACGTCGTATCCGGTCGCCAGCCGGTGTGTGGACAGAGCAAGTCTTGTTGGCGCAGGTACTCCAACGAATCCGGATCGCGGCAATACACGAAATGGGCGTCGCGGAACAGAGGACGGAAGATCAAGCTGGCCGGCCAGTCGAGCGATTCAAAGGATTGAGCGTTGATTCCGTAGGGGATGCCGTGCGCGCGGGCGATGAGCAACGGCAAACCGAAACGCAACGAAAACTTGTAGAACTCGCGCGATCCCATCCGCCCAAAGTTCAGTGTCGTACCGGAGGTGAAGAGCACGAAACCGGCATTGGTGAAGGCGCGCGCCGCTTCGGGATTGTTGCGCTGAAGTTCCTCCAACACTTCCTTCGGCAGACGGTTGAGAATGTCATCCGCGACGCGGGCGGCGATGCGGGCCGAGAGCGTGCCGTTCTCGAAGGCGCGCAGTTGGGATTCGCCCCAACGCTCTCGAAATGCGCGCCACGCTGAACCGGAAGCGGGCGTGAACTTGAACGGATACCCGATGGTCTTGCAACCGGGCAGATAGCGCGGCAGGTAGTCGCGCAGTGTCCGATAGTTCTCCGTGTTCGCCTCGCGCGAAGTGATGACCACCGCCGGCATATTTGGCCGGACCTCGTGAATAAGGCTGAGCAACCCCGGCGTAATCGCGATGTCGCCAATGTTCGCCGTGCTCCACGTAAAACTGATCAGCAGGTGACGTTGGCCTGTCTGCAACGACTCAGTGCCCAGCCCATTACAAGCGGCCCCAAACAGGAGCATAGCGATGAGGATAGAAATTTTCATGAGCGCGTCGTTATCTCTATCGGGAATTGTAACAGGTCGAACTCACAAAAAAAGAGATTTTGATCCAATATGCTGGAGAGGTGGTGTAAGAGAATATGTACATGAAACGAATTGCCCTATTGATTTGGCTTGCCGCCGTTGTCGTCGCGCAGGCGGCAGACCCCTACGAAAACTGGCATCCGCCTTATCGCGTCGTCTATGGCGGCTACAGCATGAAGCCGAACGACTGGGAAATGTGGGACGGCGTCTTCAACGTGGTGCATCACGCCTTGCCCGAACGTGACCCGGTCGAAGCGCGGCGCATCCTCGACGAGGCGCGTCGTCACAAGATGAAAGTGCTCAGCGCCGTGTCAGTCTGGGACGCCAACACGGACCGGATTGACACCTCGAAGTTGCAGCGGTTCCTCGACGAGATCGGCCGCAACGAGCCGGCGCTGTTTGGCTACGTGTATGGAGCCGTTTACAAAATTCCGCCGGAGCGGCAACAGGCCATTTACGACGCGATCAAGCAAGTGGACCCGAAGCGGCCGGTCTGGAGTGAGTTTTCCTCCACGAGCGGAAAGACGTGGCAGCAATTCAATCCGAAGGCGTGCGACGCGGTGTTGAGCTACAACTATCCCTACGAGGCGAAAGACAGAGCCACCAACACCTCCATTCGCGTCAGCTACAGCGTTAAGGCCATCGCCGCAGTCAAGCCGAAGGAACTGCCGGTGATTCCACTGCTCCAAGCGTTTGGCGGCTCGCGCTGGCGGGTGGTGCCGCGTGGTGGAATGGCAGACCAGTTCGATCGCTGGCTGGAAACCGGGCCGATCGCCGGCGTGGCATTTTACCGGTGGCGACGGTCCCGCGCGTTCATCGGAATTCCTGCCGACGGCAGCGAGGAGAACTACACTTGGAAGGAAGTTCAGCAGCTTGGTCGCCAATTAGCCGAACAGCGCGGCCCGTTTGTGGATGCCACAGCTTGGCGCAAACTCGCCGGCCGCCCCATCCCAACGACCCGGTAACGCACCGGTGTTGTCACGGCGCCACGCCTTGCAACATTTTCATCGTTGTCTCGTGATGCGGCGAGGTGACGGCCCCGCGCAACAACGGATCGTCGGTCTCCACCATGTGTTGATAGAGCCGGCGGGCAAGCTCATTGCGAATCGCCGCGCACTCCGGCTTCTTGGCGAGGTCAACTTGCTCCCACGGGTCCTTCACAAGATCGTAAAGCTCAAGGTGCGGATGATGCGCCGACGCCGGATTTTCCGGCACGACGGGGTCAGACTTGGGCCGCCACTGTTGCGACGGGTCCTGAAACGCCGGTGCGGTCGAGAAGTTCGCAATGAGTTTGTGGGTTTCGGTACGGATGCTGCGCGCTGGATCGTAGTGGCCGTGGTAGGTCAGTTCGCCGAAGATGGCGGCGTTGGGTTTGTAAGTGCGTCCGTCCAGCAGCGGCGCGAACGACCGCCCCTGCACGTTGGCGGGGACGGAAATGCCGGCGAGTTCGAGGATGCTCGGCAACACGTCAATGTTCGACATCATCTCGTTGCGAACCACGCCGCCGTGCCAGCCTTTGCGTCCCGCGTGACGCATCATCAACATCACTTGCAGACCGGGTTCATAGACACTGCATTTGGCGCGCGGCATCGCAATGCCGTGGTCGGTAGTGACAATCACGAGCGTGTCCTTCTCCAAGCCAAGTTCCTGAATCGCTTTCGTCCACCGGCCAAACTGTTCGTCCACGTGTTTCATGGCGCCTTGCAAACCGGCAAGCTCCTCGCGCGTGCCGGGCGTGTCGCGCAAAAACGGCGGCACATCTACGCCGAGCGAATCGTCCGGCTTCAAATGCGGCCCTGGAAAACCGTGTTGTCCAGCCATCGGCCCTGCATCTTTCGGATACGGCAGACGATGTGGCTCGATGAAACCACCGTAGAGGTAGAATGGTTGTTTGCCAGCCGCGAGCCGCTTCAATTCCTCGATGGCCGCTGTCGTGCCTTCGGCAACCTTGGCCTTGGCGATGTGTTTCTCGTAACCACACCGTTGCGGACCGGAGCGTGTTTCGTGGATGACGCCGACGGCAACCGTGGCGTAACCAGCTTCCTTGAGGAACTGCGCCAAATGCTTTTCCTCTGGCCGCAGGTCCCACGCGAAATTCGCGTGCGTCAATCCCATCACGCCGTTGCTGTGCGGGTAACGTCCCGTAAACAGCGACGCCCGCGACGAACTGCATCCCGGCTGCGTGCAGAACGACCGCGCAAACCGCACGCCTTGCTCGGCGAACTTGTCGAGGTTCGGCGTCTGGACAGTCTTCACGCCGTAGCAATGGAGGAACTGTCCCACGTCGTGGCAATGGAACATCACGATGTTTGGCTTGGCCGCATCAGCGCATAACGCCTGCCCCGCTCCGAGCGGGGCCAACAACAGAGCGACGAGAAGAATACGTTTCATGGTCGGTGTGATACCCGACTTTCTGCCGAGTTTCAATCTTCGAGCACGCGCGCCGACGCCCCAAAGTAGTCCTCACGCTCCGCGTGAGGAAAGTTCATGCTGCCATCACGCGGAGCGTGATGACTACTATGTCCAAAACCTATTCGACCGGGCTTAGCCTGACAGCGCGGAGGTTGATCGCGTTCCACTTCTTCGCGTCGGCAGGACGGACTTTCAGCGTCTCGACACCGGCTTGCTTGATCTCAAGCTTGCCGGCACCGCAGCCTTGGAATCTGTCCCAGTCGCCGGTCTGCGGAATCTTGGCCGTGAAGGTTTGCCCGGCGATCTCGATGGCGGTTTCGATGCCGGCGACCACGGCGGAGACGTCGAGGCTGACTTTGTAGGCGCCGGGTTTGTCGAACTGGATTTTCCATGAGGCCCAGTCACCGGGTCTGTCCCAAAAACCGATGTTGGCGTGGTTGCCGCGCATCTCGACTTTGAGTCTTTCGCCGTGAAGTTCGGCGTCGTTGGCGTCGAGGCGGAAGCTGCCTTTCGAGTCGGCCTGGACAATGACCGGTTCTTCGACAACAGGCGCCGGCTTGAGATTCTTGCCGGCGATTCTCAGCGCAGCGGTAAACTCGCTCACTTTTTCTGAAGGCAACGTGACGACAAGGCCATCAGCGGTCTGTTTCCAGTTGAGTTTGGCTTTCGAGCCAAGTAACGCGACACCCGTGACCTTGCCGGCGGGTTCGGCGAGGGATTTTACGAGAAGTTTGCCGTCGGCAGGCCAGCCGAGCGCGATGGCGTAGAGCATGCCCCCCTTGGTGGTGAAACGAATGTCCTTGGCGGTGTACTTGAAGTCTTCCTTGAAGTGACCGCCTTTGGTGCGGACGGCGCCTTCGCCGTAAACGAGCCACGGACGCGTGCCGTAGATGGCTTCGCCGTGGATGTTGATCCACGTGGCGAGGTCGGCGAGTTGTTGTTCGACTTCGGCGTCGAGTGAGCCGTCGGGATGCTGGACGATGTTCAGGAGAAGATTGCCGTTCTTGCTGACGATGTCGCAGAGCATATGAATCGTCCAACTGACCGGACGGAACTTCCAAGTCTTGTTGTAATACCAGTCGCCAATCGAGGTATCGGTCTGCCACGGATTCGGATTGATGCCCGGCATGACGCCGCGTTCGAGGTCTTCGACCCATCGTCCTTCGGATTTCTGTTTGCAGTTGTAAACAACTTGCGGGTTGCTGTTGTAGAGATGGGCGATCATGCTGAGGCCGATTTCGTTCTCAAATGGCACCTTGCCGTCGGTGTAGAGGAGGTCGGGCTTGTAGTTGTCCACAAGCTCCTTGATGCGATCGAACCATTGCTGGTGCCACTTTGGGTTCGTGCTGTACCACTTGTTGTCGCCTTCCTCGGCAGGGAAATGATAGAGGTTCTGCCACTTCGGATTCGCACCGTCGTAAGGCACACCGGCTTTCGGGCCGTCCTTGTCGGCTTTGTGGCTCCACTGGAACCAAGTGAAACTCGCGCCGAGATGTTCGCTCACGCCGAAGTAAAGTCCGTGTTTCTTCGCCGCCTTCTGCCAGTCGCCGACCACGTCGCGATGCGGCCCCATATTGACGGCGTTCCATTTGTGGAGCTTCGAGTTCCAGAGATAGAAGTTGTCATGGTGCGATCCCATGCTGACGAAATAACGCGCGCCAGCTTTCTTGTAGAGTTGGATGAGGCGGGCAGGATCCCACTTCTCGGCTTTCCACATCGGGATGATGTCTTTATAACCGTGTTCGCTCGGATGTCCCCAACGTTCGAGGTGGTCTTTGTATTTCACATCGCCCTGTTTGTACATCCGTTGTGCGTACCAATCCCCCATCTCCGGCACCGCCTGCGGTCCCCAGTGCGCCCACATTCCAAACTTCGCATCGCGGAACCAATCGGGACACTTGTATTGCGTGAGCGACTCCATGTCGGCCTTGAACGGCCCGCTGGCGATGGGTGTGTTGACAGCGGAGGCAAGGAATACAACGGCAATGATGGCGTTCATGTGCGGGAATCTACCAGACCAGCCGCCATCCTGAAATGGCGAAACTTGACCGTTGCATGTCTATTCTTGACTCGCCAGTTTGGCGCGGTAGCTGAAACGGTCGTTCGGCGCGGCATCGCCGGTGAGCGTGAACTGTTCAGGCGCACAGGGCACGGGAATGTTGTCAGTCCATTTGAAGTCAATCGTCGCGGGCAATTTGGTGATACCAAGCACGGTGCGCGGGATGGCGACTTCGAGTTCGTTACCGCGCACGGCGAACTTCGCAGCACCCGGTGCCTCGGCGCGGAAGACGTAGTTACCAACAAGCAACCGCATCCAGTCAGCATCGGTGGACGGCGTCAGCGCATCTTTGGTGCGGACGTAGAAATAGACGTTGGCCGCGTCATAGCTGACTTTCGCGGCGACGATGTCGTTGCGGCCGCAGTTATTGACGAACGGAGGTTGGTCTTTCCAGCCGGGATGATTGCGGCGGACAGGATCACCGATGGTGTCGCGATATTCGGGCATCACATCCCGCCAGTCATCGAATTTGCCGTCAATCGCAAGCGGCTGCGCGGTGACGGGCAGTTGCGGGGCGGCACCCTTGAAACGTCGGATGTTGGCGACAAGTTGCATGTAATAGGCATCACCGTAACCGCCGCGCATCGGCTCTGCATCGCGGCTGTATTCGACATTGTATTGGTCCACAAAAAATGTGTCGCCCGGCTTGAGCGGTTTGCCGGCCATTGCCCCGGGACCGCGCTCGCCGCGGATGAAACGTTGGGCGATCCACTCGTTCCAGCCGGTGACGAATACCATCGGCGGGTTGACTTCCAATGCGCGGCGCCATTGTTCGGCGAAACAGGCACCCGCGGTTGTTTGCGCTGGTTGCTTGCCGTTGTGGAAACTGCGTCCGATGTTCGAGGTCGGATGTTGGGCGATGCAGACACTGATCTGTTCGGGTTTGTCAGGGTGCTCGTGCCAGCCGGGGTTTTGCGGATGATTGTCCAACCACGGCCATTTGTCCTTGCCGGCGCCGAACCATTTGTGCCCCTTCGTCCACGCCCACGACTGGCGAAACGTGAAGAACTGTTGCACTTCCGCACGCACTCCATCGGTCGGAGCCAAGATCAGCGGCTTGCCTTGCCAACGGAACCAGAGATTGGAATATGAGCCTTTCGCGTAGAAGGTGTCGTAAAGATGATTGACCACGCGGTCACTGTGGCTGTTGGCGAGGAAGGCGATGAGCGGCGTCTGGTTGCCGAGTTGCCGCCACGCAGTCCAGACGCGGCAAAGCGCCTCGCGCGTCGAGTCGTAGGTCAGCGCGTTGGTCACGTCCAAAAACACCACATCCACACCGGCGTCGGTGAGCATCTGGGCGTGTTTGCGCAGCACAAACTCATCGTCGCTACGATAGTATCCGAACAACGGTTCGCCCCAGAAATGGAACGCCCCGGGTGGTCCCCAACGTGGCTCCGACGGATTCGCCGCGAGAATCTTGGTGATGTCGTGCACCGGCCCCTTCCCTTCCAGCCACAGGAAATAAAAGATGCCGACGAACTTACCCGTCTTACGCAACCCAACCTCTGACGCCGTCGGCAATCCATCCGCGACAACCCACGTGTCACTAAACGTGTCCCACGTTTGCGAGGGCGCAACTGGCGTGACGAGCAATGCCAGTAACAGAGCGATTGACGCCTTCAGTGTCATTTCGCGCTGATAAAGCCGACATCAATATACTGGCCTCCACCGGTCTGCTGGCAGCGGATCGCAATCAAGTTCTTGCCCGGTTTCAGTGACGCCAGTGCGGGGCCGTCAATCTCGAACGGCTCGTAATCGGTGAGGTACCCTTTCGCGCGGGCGGCGCGGAAACCATTGATGTGAATCTCAATGTCCTCGTCGTGATGGACGAGCAACATCAGGTTATCGGTTCGTCCCGCAGGCAACTCGATCTCGCGACGCAACCAAATCTCGGAGGTCTTCCACTCGGTCCGCACGGTCGCGCCGGGAGTTTTTGGCGTACCGAAACCGCCGGGACCTTGTTTCCAGTTGGCGTCGTTGAAACCGGGCTGAAACCAGCCTTTGCCGGGCGGCTTCGTCGTATAACGCCACGTCGCGGCTTGTTCGCGCGCGGTCGGAATGACGAGGCTGTACGTTGGACGCGGTGGAATCGGCGCCCAGTTGGCGGCGCGTGTGCGTTCGCGGCCTGCCCACTTTTTCCACAACGCCTTATCGTAGAGTGCCTGCATGAAAACACCACCGACAACAGGACGCGCGGTGAAGCCGCGCTTCTTCGCAGTGTCGGTGAAATACCAATCCGTCATCGGCGAGCGGTCAGGCGTCTCATTGAGGAACCGGAGCACCGGTGCAACAAGCGCCTCGAAATCGGCGCGTTTCTGCGTGAGAGTGGCCGTCCAGAGAACCCAGTCGAGTTTGGTGTAGAGCGAACGGTTGTCGAGCGGCAGACCGTATTTGTTTTGGTTCCGCTTGTAGTAATCCATCTCCTTGCGCAACACCGCGTCGGGGAACAGGCCGAGGCCGAGAACACGATCCCAGACGAGATTGTACTTCTGGCTCCACGTACCCGGCTTGTCGAACGCGAGCCGGTAATGATCACCGTCATCCGCTTCCTTCACCCAACGCGCGGCAAACTCCTTCGCGAGCTTGGCGTACTCGGCGGCTTTCGCCTTCTCGCCACGCATCGCACAGAGTTTGCCGAACGCACCGAGACCACAGATCGCTTTCGCCGACAAGTTCACGTTGTGCGCGAGATGCCCGGCGAAATCGTCCGTGCAAAGCTGGTTTTCCGGGTCGAAACCTTTCGCCTTCAAATACTCGGCCCACTGTTCGAGTTGTTTCCAATACAACCCCGCAAAGTTCGCGTTACCTTCCATCTGCGCGACAGCCGCCATCAAGATCAGTAAGTTGCCACTCTCCTCGACTGGCATCTGGTTGTGCTCGGTCCGCTCGCCGCCGCCGTAACGCTGGCCGTTCGCGTGCGGATACTGGCCGAGATCGTGCGGCGCAAACAGAAACTTCCAGCGCTCGCTCGCCGCGTAATTCATGAACGGAACCAGAAATGACTTCGCCAGCGTCGGCCCGAACAACAAGAACTGCGGCGCCATCGGATAAAACACGTCGCTGGTGCCGATGCAACCGTTCGAGTGATTCTCTTTGCAGAACGAGATCGGCTGGCCGTTCGCATCGGCCACAAACTTGCCCGCTGCAAAACACTGACGATACGCCAACGCGCAAATCGCCGCGTATTTTTCGCCGCCGGTTTTCGTGAGATCGGCCATCAGTTCCTTGTCGAACGCCGCGCAACGTTTCGCGAGCGACTCATATTGCTTTGCCGCCGCCTTCAACAAATCCGACGCTTCCCAACCATTGCGCCGCCAATACGGACGCAGATTCTTCCGCATATACCGGATCGAATACAAGTCATCGTAAGCCAGCATAAACCAGCGGGAGGTGGGTTTGGTTCCGACCTGATGCAGTTGATATTCAAGCGATGCCGAAACTGTATCAGCATTCGCTGGCATCAAAGTGCTGCCGCCAAGACCGCTGCCCCCAGTTGCGAAGAAGGTCTGTTGCCGTTGCCGGTCGAAGGTATTCATCCAAGGCTCGGGACTGCAAGACGGAGCGGCCAAGTACAAATAGCCCCAATCAATACGGATGTCGTCGCCTTTCTTCTGCAACACTGACTGATCCTCCGAGCCGACCTTCAAGAGATTCAGGTCGCCGGCTTGTTCGTTTTTCCAGACCACTTGCTGCCCAGGCTCATTGACCGTGAGTTCACCAGAAGCGTCGAAATAGATGATCACATGGTGCGTCTTGCGGTCTGTGGCTCTTACCTCATACGTCACGTACGTCACCGGCCACGACAACACTTCCAAATCATCCGGCAACGCAGGCGTCATGAACGTCAGCGTCAACACCACACCTGCACCTTCAAATTCATAGATCGTTCGCGTCGGCCACACCGACAACCTCGTCTGTTTCAGCGCAGGCATTCCCTTCGGTTCCGCGCCCATCACGCGAAATGACTGGCCGTCAATTTTCACGAACGACGACAGCCGGTGCGGTTTACCGGTCCAGTGAACGGTGTCGGCATCGTTGAGATTGTCGGCAGGCGACCAGACGCTGAAATACGGATCGCACGCCACCAGCGGCACCGCCGGTGGCCGCAGCGTCTCCGCCGCGAGAAGATTGGTTGCGAGACAGAAGATCGAAAGCCATGCGAGTTTCATGCCTCACTTTGACCACAACCCTCTGCCCTTATTCAAGCTGGAAAGCGACCTGCGTTTTGCTTATGGTGTCGGTGTGAAGGTTTCACGCCGACAATTTCTCGGAACTCTTGGCGCGGCAGTCGCTGCGCCGTATATCGTGCCGTCGTCCGTCTTCGGACAGAACGCGCCGAGCAACCGCATCAATGTGGCCATGATCGGCACCGGCAACCAAGGCACACAGGACATGCAGGCGTTCCTCGCCGAGGACGACACCCAGGTCGTCGCCGTCTGCGACGTCAACTACGCCAGCGGCGGCTACAAGACCGAGAGCCAGTTCCTCGGACGCGAACCGGCCAAGCAATTGGTCGAGAAGTTTTACTCCGAGCGGAACAGAGCCGGAACATTTCGCGGGTGCGGCGTCTATGTTGATTTCCGCGAGGTGCTCGACCGAGCTGACGTGGACGCCGTCGCCATCGTCGTGCCAGACCAGTGGCACGCGTTGATGACCGTAATGGCTGCGCGCGCCGGCAAACACATTTACGGCGAGAAACCGTTGAGCCTGACTGTCGCCGATGGTCGTGCGATGGTCGAGGCGGTACGACGACACGGCGTCGTCTTCCAAACCGGCAGCCACGAACGGTCGCGACGGCAGACTCGGTTTGCGTGCGAGCTTGTCCGCAACGGTCACATCGGCCAGTTGAAGAAGATCACCGCCGTCGTCGGCCCGTGGAACAAGTTCGGCCCCGAAGGCGCTTGGGAACCGATGCCTGTGCCGCAAGGGTTCGACTACGAGATGTGGCTCGGTCCCGCGCCGTGGCAGCCGTACCACAAAGATCGTTGCCTCTATAATTTCCGATTCATCCTCGATTACTCCGGCGGCCAAGTCACCAACTACGGCGCGCACTCGCTCGACATGGCGCAATGGGCCAACGGCACCGACCACACCGGCCCCGTCGAAATCGAAGATGCCGGCAGCGAGTGGCCGACCGACGGACTGTTCACCGTCGCGAAGGTTGTTCACTTCCGTGCGCGCTACGCCAACGGCGTCGAACTGGAGTGCATCACGCGCAACGACAATGTCGCCTGCCGCTTCGAGGGAACCGAAGGCTGGGTTGAGACCGGCTACAAAGGGTTTCACACCGAGCCTGCGTCGTTGAAGAACACGGTGTTCGGTTCCAACGAAATCTCGCTCGGCACGAGCACGAACCATTTCCGCAATTTCCTTGATTGTATCAAGACCCGTTCCGAGCCGGCTGCGCCCATCGAGGTCGGCCATCGCTCGGCAACGCTCTGCCACATCGCCAACATCGCGATGCAACTGAAACGCAACCTTCGCTGGGATCCCGACGCAGAGCGGTTTACCGGCGACGATGAAGCCAACCGGATGCTTCGCCGTCCATATCGGGAGCCTTGGCACCTATGATCACAATGACCCGCCGTCAATTCATTCAAGCCGCAGCAACTGCGCCCGCGTTCCTCGCGTTCGGCGCCATAAAACCGTTCTCGCCGCCCGTGGTAGTGTTCAGCAAGCTCTATCAGGAACTCAAGTTGTCGTTCGACGACTCCGCTGCTGTCACCGCCGAGGCCGGGCTGGACGGCATTGACTGCGCCGTCCGTCCGAAAGGCGAGATCGAGCCGGAGAAAGCGGCAGACGAAATGCCGCGCTACGCCGAGGCGTTGCGAAAACACAAGGTGAAGATGCTCTTGCTGACGACCGGCATCAACGGCGTTGACTCGACGAATGCGGAGACGATTCTGCGGACGGCAAAAAAACTCGGTATCCACTACTACCGACTGGGATCCCGAAAACAGGAGTCCGTGTCCAACATCAGGGCGCAACTCAAGGAGTTGGCTGCATTGAACAAGCAAATCGGCGTGTGCGCCATCTTTCAAAACCATTCCCAAGGCGGGAGCAAGACCCCCTACAACGGCGGAGACCTCGGCGAGATGCTGGACATCATGCAGGCTCTTCCGTCCGGCCAAATGGGCGTGGCATTCGATCTTGGTCACGCGCTGGCAACACACCGCCAAGAGTGGAGCAAGCATTTCGAGAACCTGAAACCGTGGATCAAGGTCGCCTACATCAAAGACTACAAGATTGGCACTGGTTTCGTCGCGTATGGCGAAGGGGATTTCGGGCAGACTGATTATTTTCGACGTCTCCGTGCAATGAATTACCGCGCACCGTTGTCCATGCACATCGAATACGACTGGGCCAAAGGCCAACCAAAGACGCGGGAACTGATGGTGAAGACGTTGAAGGAAAGCCGTCAAACGCTCGCCCGCTGGATCGCTGCAAGCAAATGAATGCACTCATCCTCGCACTAGTTGCTCTGACCGGAGATTGGACGAACTCATTTCCCCGTGCCGAGATCGCGCCTCGCTTCCGTCAGGACGCCCGTAACGGCACGCTCATCATCGAAGCCGATGCGCGCGAAGGCCAAGCCGGCTGGTGGACGAAGTCCGTGCCGGTGCAAGGCGGACATTGGTATCGGTTTGAAGCATTCCGGCGCGTGAAGAACATCGCCGTGCCGCGCCGCAGCGTTCTCACACGCGTGCTCTGGCAGGATGACAAAGGTAACGCTGCCATACGCGACACACCGTTGGTAGCTTATTATTATCCACCACGCACCGGAACGCGCGCTGAGCCGGAGTATCCAATGGACAAGGCAACCGATGCACGCGGCTGGACTAAAGTCTCCGACGTTTACCGCGCGCCCGGCAACGCGACGCGCGCCGTGATCGAACTGCATTTCCGCTGGGCGCCGCGCGGACGCGTCGAATGGAGCCAAGTTTCACTGGCAGAAGTTGCAGCGCCTGCGCCGCGCATAGTCCGCCTGGCAACTGTGCATTACCAGCCGCGCGAGGGTAAAACAACAAAAGAGAAACGCGAACAATTCGCGCCGTTGATTGCCGAGGCGGCCCGTCAACAAGCTGATTTGGTCGTGTTGCCGGAGACGCTGACCTATTACCGCACGGGTAAACCGATGGCCGAATGCGCCGAGCCGATACCGGGTCCCTCGACGGAATACTTCGGCACGCTCGCCAAGCAACACAACCTCTACATCGTCGCCGGACTCGTCGAGCGTGACCGCCATCTCGTTTACAACACGTCGGCGCTCATCGGTCCCGACGGTAAGCTCGTCGGCAAGTACCGCAAGGTTACCCTACCCCGCGGCGAGATCGAGGCCGGCGTCGAACCCGGGCACGAGTATCCTGTTTTCCAAACGCGCTTCGGCAAAGTCGGCATGATGGTTTGCTACGACGGGTTCTTCCCCGAAGTCGCGCGCCAGCTCGCCAACAACGGCGCCGAAGTCATCGCGTGGCCCGTCGCGGGCTGCAACCCATTGCTCGCCGCGGCACGCGCCTGCGAGAACCACGTCTATCTCATCAGCAGTACCTACACAGCCGCCGAGCGCAACTGGATTATCTCCGGCATCTACGACCACGTCGGCAAAGCCATCGCGCAGGCAAGAGAATGGGGCACCATCGCCGTCGCCGAAGTGGACCTCAACCAACGCACCCACTGGGCCAGCCTCGGCGACTTCAAAGCCGAGATCCCGCGTCACCGCCCGTAACCTTCCGAAAACACCAACCGGTCAGAACGGTGACCCAACGGCGCGATCCGCTTGCGACGGCATTCGTCACGTATCAAGAATACTTTTCTGCCGTCACACGCTCTACGTCAGTTTGCCGCCGCGTTCCTCGACGATGCGACGGACGGTTTGGGGGTCGAGCTGGCGCGGGTCGGTTTGTTTCTGAACACAGAGCGCCGCCGCGATGCCGGCGGCCTGTCCCATCATCGCTCCGCTCGTGGAAACGCGCGCCGAACTCAATGCCAGTTGATCGGCGGAGAAACATCGTCCGGCCATCAGCAGGTTGACGCCGTCTTTGGCAATCAGGCTGCGCAACGGAATCTGGTACGGCGGAACCTTCATTTCACTCTTCTTGAGGATGTACGTCCGTTTCTCGTCGTCAGTCTTGTGGCCGTCGAGGTAATAGACGCCGCGGGCCACGGCATCATCGAAGCTGCGAGCGGCGCGAAGGTCTTTCACCGTCAACACGTAGTCGCCCACAATCCGCGCGCCTTCGCGGATGCCAATCTGCGGCGAGCAACCATCGTAGCGCCACGGTTTCTTCAGGACGCGCTGATAATAGTCGAGCACTTCCCATGTCCGACGCCGGGCGCGGATTTCGGCGGCCGTCAACGATTCCGTGTCCGTCGCATCGAACATCGGAATCTTGATCTTGAGCGCGTTGCCGCGGGGGCCATTCGGCCAGACGCTCGTCATCGGCAACGTGCCTTTCGTTTTGACCGGTTCGAACCAGCCGTCGGGCAGTTGCGGCTCTGCGTTCTCAACGTGCCGGACAAATGACATCATGGACATCGGCAGCGAGTATGGCTGGCCTTTCATCACGGCAAACCCGGCCACGCGCGCCACATCGCCTTCGCCGGTGCAATCAATAAACTGTTTTGCCCGCAACGCTTCCAGTCCCGATTTGCCGCACACGACGCACTCGGTAATCCGTCCGCCAACAACACGCGCGTCCACAAACTGCGTGTGCAGCAGCAGCTTGACGTTGCGCCGCAACAACACTTCCTGAAGCACGACGGCGAGGATGTGATGATCAAAGACGCGATGATTGGCCTGAGGATACGGTTGGTACGGTTCGACCGCCTTGAACTTCTCCATGTCGGCGAGGATTTCGTCGAACACTTCGCCTTGTCCTCCCGTCTCGCCGCAGAACGACGCCACACCACCGCTGGTCAAGTCGCCGCCGGTAATGGCGAACCGTTCGACCAAAATTACCTTCGCGCCGGACCTCGCTGCCGCGCACGCCGCCGACACGCCGGCGATGCCGCCGCCGAGCACGGCGACATCGGCCTCATAGCGCACCGGCACTTTACGCGACCACGTGATTTCGCCGGGCTTGTCGGGTGCAGCGTTTGCCTTTCGTCCAGCCAGCACACCGACTGCACCAGCGGCCATGAGTTTCAATGCGTCTCGTCGTTTCATTTTGTCCTTGGGTTTTTCAGGTAGTAGAAGGGTCTGTGTTCGGCGCCGCCGAGGAAATCAGGGATGACGGCGTGATTAGGCACGCTTCTAGCCATTGCGAATATCCTCATCCTCTCGTTTGGCCCACGCCTCGTAGTTCTTGGCAGTATTGCGTAGCACTGTAGCGGTGCGAGGCCATTCGGTGGCACAGGCAATTGCCCAAGCGTCGTACTTGTGTGCCAAAGCCCGCTCTTGTTGACCGCCTTCGTTATGTGACCTCCAAGTTGCGCCCCGCTTGTTCACGATGCCGACTGAAAACCCGCTCAACAGTTTGTCGTTACCGACCTCCTCAATAATTTCACGTACGGCAATGCACGGCCAAGTGCCATCTTTCTCAGTGGGTGCATGGGCGAGAAGTTCCCCAATCGTCACGTCGCAGATGTCCGAGTGCCCGGTTTGGGAGCATTTTTCACGTGCGGCACGAATCCATTGCGAGAGAAACGCGCCATCAATCGTGCCATCTTCTGTTGCACCGGGTAGGCTGTGCCAGTCATGAATCAGGTCATGGGCGTGCCGCGCTCGCAATCGCTGTTTATCTGTTGGTTCAGTCCTTTGGTCTGGCAGCTCATTCTTGGAATGGTATATCCAACCAAGAACCTCTGCGAAGAACTGAGGGTCTTTCTGAAGCCACGCGTGAAGCGATTTCGGTGAAACCTGATGACCGTTGAGCAATGGCAAATACCCCCACTCCAAACCGGCGAGGCGTTGAGAATCTATGTTTGGAGACGCTTGAAGTAGCTTGAAAAGCTCCTGAATCTCATACTGCAAGTGTGCAATCTGATCGCCGGGGGTGATACTGGCTTGTTGCGGTCTCAGCCCGGCCTCCAAGACATTTGCTATCAACTCCCAGCCTACTTTTCGCTTGTTGTGCAGGGCAGTGCATACAACATCAATGGCTCGCATTGGGCGTGAAACAGCCAATAGCTTCGAGACTCCTTCCTCCACTTCCGCAACACTCAGATCATATCCAGGAGCTTGGACAGTGCGCCAATACTCGGTCTCTGTCTCTGCGCCGTAAGTGGCGATCCAATCCCACAAGCGTTTCGAAAACGGCAGAACGTAAGCGAACTTGGCGCGCTGTGCGACTGTCCATCCTGAAAGGTCTTGCTCCTGCACCCATTGCCACTGGTGAGCAACAAAACCGCCCAGCACGAAGCCTTGCGCCATCTCTTGATGTTTTGCACTGCTGGCGGTAAGCAGTCCCGGCAACATGACGGAATCATCTGTCAGCAAGCCTTCTTTGCCGAGCGTGACTCCAATTGTCCAGGGTCGTTCTGCAGCGTCAGCGAGATTCCGAACGGTGTCGAACCCGTATTTTGCTAAAATGCCTATCAACACCTCTTTTCGTTTGTTCGCCAAGGCTGCATCTTGCGTTTCCCATGGAGCGTTGTAGGGAACCTCTGCAACGTGTGCGCGCGAGTTAAAGAGCCACGCATACTGCTTCACCGGGTTCTCAGGTTCAAACTTGGTCTTAATTCTTTCCAACTCATCAACGGTTTCCGGCATCATGGCCCACTCAGCATCATGATAATACCTATGGCGAGAGACGTTTTCGTGCAGTTCGGCCCAAATCTTCTCTCGGTCCGCCACCGTAAACGCCGATGGATCGAGACCGCTGAGCGCGGCGATGATCTGTTCTCGACTGGGATGAGGAAAGTGTTCCAATTCCTTGATGACTGCTACCCATCGGGAACCATCATTCCCGATGTTTTCCACAAGGAGTTGCACAGTCCCGTTGACCTGTTTCCAATAGTCAGAAGCCAGAACCCCTCTCGACCAACCAAGTCCCCATTGCCGCCAACGAGGTTGGTGTGAATTGGTGGCAGAGTCGTGTCCTTGGGGGAGAAGCGATAGCAGTAGTTGCCAAGCAGTTACCGGCTCCCGTCGTAACAATAACGCAAGCACACCCAACCTCTGTTCGACCGTCGCGTCGGTCTGCGGAAACCAAGGCAGAAAAATTTCCCGCAAACTCCGTGCGGGACGATTTGCGAGCTTCCCACCCGGATCCCGGCGTGCCAACTGAGCCAGTATTAGGCTCACACGCGATAGCAATGTCGGCTCCCACGCCAACGTCTCCAAAGCCCAAAGCAAACCAGTGTGAGGCGAAGACGAGAACAGCGGGTCGCCCTCTTGGGTAAACAGCAAAGGTGTTTGCGGCTGGGGGTTGACAAGGTCGCTCTCCAGTATTTCTAAAAATACTTCCGGACTTGCTTCTGCGAGTAACTCAAGACAATGGTCCAACGATGCCCAACGTTTCCAAGTGGCGTCACTTGGCAAAAGACGTCGAACCATCTTCGCTGCTCTTTGTGCCGATGCCAGTGGCGTAGCAAGTAGCCCTGTGTCAGCTTTTGCACCAAGGAGTGCGATTGTTTCCACCAATGCGTGACGCAGGTCGCCAGAATACTTCGGCACCTTGCCATGAATGGACGCAAGCCAACGCTCAGCAGCGGGCATTTCATAGCGGGGGTCGTCTTCGCCCAGCACCCGTGAAACGACCTCATCCAGCACATCCAAGTGCTCCCGAGTCAAGTAAGGTGCCAGCAATATCCACGAGTCTTCTCGCGCCGCCATGCTCCACCGGGTATTCACACGCAGCAAAGGCGAATCAGGACTGTTTAGCCACCGGTTGGCCGTAATGAGAACATCGCGATAGGGACAACCAGCAAGTTTCTCCAAGATGTCCCGGTCTGGTTCGGAGGCGTCGTCCCATCCACCCGCCAGAATGAACGGCAGGAGGGCTGTTGCGTTCGGTGGGTGGCTCCATTCTGGCTGCGCAGTGCTGGCGATGTTTGTAATTCGACGCTTAAGAACAGTAAGATTGCCAGCGCATTCTCTTGCAGTGCGCCGAGCAAATTCCTCCTTCAGTCCAGATGCCACCAATTCCTTCTCTAAATCGTAACGATCAGGACAAGGAAGCGATTGTGTTTGTGCACGATCACTGGCGAACCGGTGGGAGGTGAGTAGCACGTGATGACCGCCGCGCACAGCCTCAACAACAAGCTCTGGTTCGATGGAAAACCGCGGGCTGGCCACTAACACCAGACGATTGTGTGAGGCTGCCAGCGCACGCCACGGCTCACACTCGGAGATAATCACAATTCGGGCCTCTTGCTTCTCGCGCTCTTCCACTTCAAGGATGGCACAGCGTGCTGCCAGAAAATCAAGAACCTCAGATGGGGCGCTCGCCTCAAACGCTAACACTGACGCTGGCCCTGCAAGCCACTGTGTTAACTGCTCCACGGCTTTCTGTCTTCCGAGCAGAAAAACTTCCGGACGTAACGACGGGGAACTCAGCGCGGCCAGATTTGCCCGCCTATATCCTCGACACCAGATGGACGATTCCCCAAGAGCCGTGACAACCATGCATCCACCGCAGGCGCGCATTCCAACCATTCTTCCAAATCGGCGGAGTCGAGTACACGGACTTTGCGCCACACGTCTTCGGCGTTCTTCTCCTCGCACCACTTCGTCTTGCCCAGCCACTTCCGCGGAGTAGCAAAGACAAACGTCGTTTGGCTGCGATCCAAACACGGAGGTCTCTGCTTACGCTTCTCATAATCTTCTTCTGCCTTACTGCGCACATCATCCTCAGTGCTCAACTCCCAGACGCTCAGACCTGTGGGAACAAAAGCGTTGCCAGTGGGCACACTCAGAATCCCGTCCCAACCCGGCCTATGAGCCTGTTCGTCCGCAGGGAACGCCACGTGCTCAATGCGCTCAACTGTCGCGTGAACAAGGCGTCGAATAACTCGCGGAAACTCATGCCGAGATTCCACTTGGTCACTCCATCGCTCTAGATCAATGGCACGTGTCCAATTCTTGGTTTGCATACGGACGTACTCTATCTCTCAGGCATCCATGGGGGAAGCACCATTCACCGAAACGACACCTATTCCTGACCGGGACCCTATTCGGTTCCTTCTACCTGTACGCAGAATGCGTCTCGTCGTTTCATTTGTTTTTCTCTGGTCGCAACGTTATGTCCTTGTGTTCGAAAAAGTAGATTCTCCCGGACTCCATGCCAATCAGCAAATTCGGACCTTCTGAGACGACGCCGAGTCGGCAAGGCTCCGGCGCGTTGGAATGTGCGCCGAGATAGATGTCGTTGCCTCGAAACTGGAGGATTCGCGGTTGTTGGAATCGTGGTTCGGTATTGGTGCCAGCGTTGCGCAGCAACACCACTTGCAGGCAATTCACGCCCGCGCGACGAAGCGTCCACGGTAACCCCGCTTTCGGTTCCGGGAGGCAGCCTCGTTTTGCGGTGCCGACAAGCAAATCCAGACGGCCATCGCCATCCCAGTCAGCGAGAGCAATCTTGGCGCGGCTTTTCTGTCCCGGCGCCGCGTCCGCGCAGTGCGCAGTGATGACCGAACCGTCCTCCATCCGCAACGGGCCGCCATCGGCGACATTGTAATCATCCAGCCGCCAGTAACGATGCAACGCGCCGGCATCGTCCTGCATGATGTATGTCATGCGCCCGTCAATGCACGCGACAGCAGGTTTCACCCGCCACATGCCGTGAAGTTCAAGGCCGTCGAGGTAGAGCGGGCGCGACGCGGCAAGACGCGGTTCGGTTCGCGTGCCGATGTTCAGGAATACTTCATGGCGTGCGGTGGCGCTGCTCAACAGCAAATCGGGCAGGCCATCGCCGTTCCAATCGGCAACCGTCGGGCAAGCGTATCCCCAGCGCGTCTCAAACGGTCCTTGGATGCCGTAGTAGCCGGGTTGAATATGAATCTCTTCGCCGTTGGCCTTCAGCGGAACGCCAATGCCGAAGCGCGGGTCGCGGTCGGTGCCGTGGTTGCGAAAGAACAGCACGCGCCCTTCGGAGTTGCCGACGATCAAATCGAGCGCGCCGTCGCCGTCCCAATCCACCGCGTTCGGCACGGCCAGCGTGCCGGCGTAGAGCAACGCGTTCTCCTGCCAGACCGGCTGGGCATCGCTGTAAATCGGACTGCCGTCATCGCTGAACTTGCCGGTGAACGCGTAGTAGTAAAGCGAACCTTCGCCGCCCACGATCAAGTCCACGCGCTCGCCCGCCGCGTTGGGATAAGCAATCGGTGCGGCGCCAATCGTCGGATGGCGTATCAATCGAAGATCCGCTCCCAACAGCGGGCGCTTTGGTTTTCCCGGAGCCTCGAAGCAATACAGATTTCCTAACGACGCACCGGCGATGACGCAGTTTCCTCTTTTGCCCGGATACGCGACGGTTGTCAGCGCCACGCCGCTCAGGATTTCACCTTCCGATTGGCTGAACCGTTGCGGCGGATTCACCTTCCCGGTCAAATCTCCCCGAAGTTGGAACCGATACAGTCCCATGCGCGGCCACTGGCCACGGAAGACTCCTGCGCCGTTGTAGAGCACGTAGTCGTCAGTGTTCTGATCTCCCGTCGGACGATATTTCGCACCGTTGGAACAAGTCACCACCACGTCCATCCGTTCTGCCGTCATCTCCAGAATCGTCACCGCATCCGGCAGGCGCGGCAACCCTGTCAGCGTCCGCTGCGCCACCCGTTGGAACACCATCGTCTCGCGGTCGAACCGGCACCGGACCAAACGCGATTTGTCCATCCAGAAACCGTGAATCGCGCCCGCTGCATCCTGCACAATGCTGCCTTCAGGCGGACTGTGATTGCCAAACGGATGCTTCATGCGCACCGGCTCCGCAAACACCGGCTGCCCCTGCTCGTTGTCGCGCACCCAACGATACAGGTACAATCCGCGCTCAATTCCGTGAGTGGCGTTGACAAACAGATCCGGCCTTTGCCCGCCAAAGACCTTCGCGCAACCCACGGGCACCGTCTTGTAAGCATTTGGCGACGCCAACAAACCCACGCCGCCGTTGACCGCCACTTTCAGCGGCTGACCGGAGACAAGACCGCTCGCAGCAATCAGCGCAAGAAACATTTCATGCATCAACATCACGCCTTCCCGAAAATCATGCCCTGAATTTTCTTCCCATCCACATCGCGCGGCTCGATTTGTTTTTGAGCTGCCTCGGCCGCAGCCACACCGGCGCCGACGCCGATTCCCATCGCAATCACCTGCACACGATAGGACGCCATCGCTTCATGCGTGCCGCTGATGCACCGGCCCGCAACCAACAGGCCGTTGACGCTGCGTGGCACCAGACAGCCATACGGAATCTCGTATGGCTTGACCGACGGGTCTTTGCCAAGCGGATGCTGCGAGGACACGCCTTGCGCCTGGCCGATGCCGTCGGGGTTGTGAATGTCTATCGGGAAGGACGCTTCGCGCACGACGGCGTTCGGCCATTTCCGACCGCTGAAAAGATCATCCACTGCGAGCGTTTGAACGCCGCGAATCCGTCGCGTCTCCCGCACGCCAATCACCGCCGGCATCCCGCTGACATAAGCGTTTTGGAAACCCGGCGCGTGCTTTCGGAGAAACTCCAGAATCGGTTGCACCTGCCGGCGGCCTTCGAGTTCGGCCTGTGTAAGATCGCGGACCTTGGTGCCGTCAACGCGATTGACCTGCGTGGC
This sequence comes from uncultured Verrucomicrobiota bacterium, assembly GCA_964574605.1. Classification (GTDB taxonomy): domain Bacteria; phylum Verrucomicrobiota; class Verrucomicrobiia; order Palsa-1439; family Palsa-1439; genus CAIKAP01. The sequence continues at coordinate 3,536 of CAZNOK010000030.1, read as the reverse complement.
GTTGATGACCCGCTCGTCGTCGCGCAACGACGTGTAGGTGCGCACCATGCCAACCGTCGGCGGCAATTCGCCGCGCGCGTTGGCATCCTTCGTCAACTGGTTCCACGTCCGGCCATCGGGAAAACGAAACGCCTTGCGCCCGCGCTGCATCTCCATTGTCTCCGCGTGCTTCACGCCGGCGACGCGAAACATGATTGTCATCGGCTGAAGCAACCCATCAGCAGCCCATGTCGGTCCCGCGCCGCGGCCTTGGTCGAACTCCGCGCCTGCGCCGACGGCCACGTCGCCGTCGCCGGTGGCGTCAATGGTAACGCGCGCCCGCACGTCAATCATCCCCTGTTTCGTCAACAGCCGCGCGCCGATGACGCGGTTGCCGTCGAGCAACGGCTCCACCACCCATGCGTGCAACAAAATTTCGCAACCGGCTTTCTGGAGCAGCTCTGCGTATTTCAAATCAATGAACTCGTAATCCACGCGACGGCCGCCGACGTGTTGAATGATTTCGTCCACCACCGCGCTTTGGACTCTGCCCATGAGCGGCCCGACCATTGCCTGCACCGCCATGCCGCCTATACGTCCGTAGCGTTCGGCCAACAACGTCTTGCGTCCTGCCCGCGCCGCCATCAGCGCCGCTGCAATGCCTGCCGGTCCGCCGCCGCACACCAGCACATCCACCGCCGGCCATTGCTCCGGTTTTCTTGTGGGATCAACTTGCGCGGCAAATCCCACATTCGCAAAAACTCCAAATGCAAGACCTTTGATGGCATCTCTACGGCTTAATGAGTTCATCTTTTTAGCTCCAAGCTGTTGTTGAGTGGTTGGTTTCAATAAACAAGCGATCGAAAGTTCTTCACGCGATGAAAGGTGATCAGGTTGCCATCGTGGGCGGATTTGGCGCGGGCATCGCCGCTGCGCGAAAGGACCACCAAGTCATCCCCGTCAATCGCCATGCCCGCGTAATGCCGCGCTTGTTGTTGCGAGTCGCCCATGGCAACGATGCCGGCAAAACACCAGTCAATCATGTTCTTCGAGAAATGCAGTTGCAGGCGCTGGCGTTCGTTGTTCGGGAGGTTAAAGCGATCGGCGGGCAAACGGTCGGGTTTCATCATGCTATCGGTTGCTTGTGTTGAGAGCAGCCAATAGAACTTCGTCACTTCATCGTGAAGAACAAAAAACTTCATCTGACCGCCGGGACATGGAACGTAGAGGACGTTCTTGCCCGAAGGCACTTTCTCCAACATGGTTGTCATCGCGCCGGTGCCCGGCGTTTTTCCTTGTTCCACGACTTTGGCGATGCACGCGTAGCCCGTGCCGCCGGTGTGGGCGCGCATCCAGAGATGAAACGTCTTCCCCTGCGGATCGTGCCACTGGTGGTCGGGATCGCTGAACCGGACCACATTGGTCTCCAGCCAGCCAATCGGTGCCATCGGTCGCCGGGGCGCCACCTGTCCCGTGTTGAAGAACGGGATGCCGATGAAATCGAGGTCCTCCTTCTTGACGGTTTGATTGAACACGAGTTCGGAAGCGAATGTCCAGTTTTCCGTGCGTGTGAGGTCAGCGGTGACCCGGCCACGCAACAAGACCGGTGCGATCTCGTGCCATCCAAAGCGTCCGCGCGTGTATCGTTCCATCGCGATGTAAACACAGCCGTTGGCGTAACAGGTGTTGTGGGCGTGTCCAGTCCAGAACTGGCCATCTGTCAGCTTCGAGGCGGGCGACCACGTAACACCATTGTCGTCCGAGCGCATGATCCGCAGATCGCGCGCTTGACCGAGCACGTAAAGCGACTTCCCAGCCACGAACGGCGTAGCGTGGAAGAAAGGAAAGTCCGCGCGGTGTGTCCACGTGCGCCCGCGATCATCCGACGTGAACACTTTACCTTGGACAATTTCCTTTGCACCTCGCTGCCCTTTTGGTTCGGGCAAATCCTGCACCCCCGGCCCACCCAAGTCCAGCGTGGCGACCAATCTCCCGGTGTCGAGTCGCGTGACCGCTGGTGTGTAACAGTAGATGCGCGACGGATCGGGAGACTCGTACACCACCACGTGTTCTTGCGCGAGCGGCCGTATCGTCTGTGAAAACACCGGCACAATCCCGCAAACGAAAAGCATCAACGCGCCACTGTGGACAGCTTTCCTCATGGGATGACCGGTTTCCATCCGGGACGGACGATGGGGCGAAACTGCTCCAACAATCTGGAGCACTCGTGCAGGTCGTCGGCGCGGCGGGTATCAGCGGCCACGTTGTGGGTCTCGGCGTCATCAGTTTTGTGGTCGTAGAGTTCACGAGCGACCACCGCGCCGGTTTTCCAGTCGCGCCATTCGATGTAACGAAATCTGTCGGAACGCACCGAGTAACCCATCGTCTCCGGCGCGCCTTTGTAATACGCAGGGCGCGGATGTTGCGTGAGCACAGCGGGTTTGACTGAACGACGCGGATTTTTCAACACGGGCACCAAGCTGACACCATCAAGCCCTTTCGGCATCGGCAGGCCGCACAGTTCCGCCAACATCGGATAAAGGTCGAGCAGTTCGGCAAGTGCATCAGTTCTGGCAGCCTTGATCTTTGGCGCAGCGATGAACATCGGCGCACGCGCGTCGAGTTCAAAGTTGGAGGTCTTGCCCCAGAGCGTGTGTTCGCCGAGGTGAAAACCGTGGTCGCTCCAGAAAACGATGATCGTGTTTTGCGCAAGCTGTAACCGGTCGAGTTCATCAATGACTTTCCCCAACTGCGCATCAAGATAGCTGATGTTGGCGAGATAACCGTGGCGGATTTCGCGCACGGCATCGGGCGTCAACTCGCGGCCTTTCTCGGTGAGAATCTCCCGGCTATTGTGCCAAGCCACTCGCGGGGCATCTTGCGGCCAGTCGGCAGGGTTTGGCATCGGGATGTCTTCGCGCCGGTAAAGGTCCCAATAGCGTTTCGGCGCGTTGAATGGCGAGTGCGGCTTCCAGAAACCGACGGCGAGAAAGAACGGCTGTGATTTCGATTTCAGTTCGTGCAACGCCTCGACCGCCAGCTTCGCCACGCGCCCATCGTAATAGGCTTTGTCCGGCACGTCGCGGCACTCGCATTTCTGATCCTTCGCCGAGTTTGGCGGCAGTTCCCCTTTCACCATCGGTTTGTCGTCATGGTGGCTGGCAAAGTGCATCACGGCCGGAACGCTCCACGAGGCGGGGTCGCCTTGAATCTTGTGAACCCAGTTGTGGAAGATTTTTCCGATGTTCTGCGTGAAGTAGCCGTGCTGTTTGAAATACTGCGGCAACGTGACAACTTCCGGCACAGCGCTGCGGAAGTGCGTCGGCAGGTCCCAGATGCGCAACGTGTCGGGACGAAGCCCGGTCAGCAGCGACGCGCGCGACGGATTACAGAGCGCCTGCTGGCTGTAAGCGCGGTTGAACACGACACCGCGTTTTGCCAGCCGGTCGAAGTTAGGGGCTTTGACCAGTGTGTTACCATAGCACGCGAGGTCGTTGCGAAGATCGTCGGCAGCAATGAACAAAACATTGGGCGGCTTCGCCATCGCACTCACACAC
>CAZNOK010000029.1:0-33416 GCA_964574605.1 uncultured Verrucomicrobiota bacterium | reverse complement strand
ATGCTATACTCGTTGCCATGACCGCTGCCAAGTCCAAAGTGAGTCTTATCATCGCTGTTCTGCGCCGCGCCTATCCCGACTACCGTTGCGCATTGGAACACGCCGACCCGCTCCAACTTCTCGTCGCCACCATCCTCAGCGCCCAGTGCACCGACGCGCGCGTCAACCTAGTCACGCCTGCGCTCTTCACAAAGTACCGCTCCGCTGCCGAGTTCGCTGCCGCACCTCGCGGCGAACTTGAAAACTGTATCCGCTCGACCGGTTTTTTCCGCAACAAAGCCCGCTCGATCCGCCGCTGTTGCCGCACGCTCGTCGAACAATACGGCGGACGCGTCCCCGACACGCTCGACGAACTCGTCGCGCTCGACGGCATCGGACGCAAAACCGCCAACTGCGTCCTCGGCAATGCCTACGGAAAAGCTGAGGGAATTGTCGTGGACACCCACGTCATGCGCCTCTCGCGACGGATGGGACTGACGCGCCAGACGACGCCGGAGAAGATTGAGCAAGCGTTGATCAAGATCGTGCCGCGGGGCGAATGGATAGATTTCTCCCACCTGCTCATCTGGCACGGACGCCGTCGCTGCATGGCACGCAAGCCGGATTGTGAGCACTGCGAAATTCGACAACGGTGCCCGAAGATCGGCGTCTAGCTGCCCGGCACGATGGCACCGTGCTCGACCAGTGTGCGGCGGATTTCCGCTAATGACACTTTCGCCGGCGTTGTGGATTGTCGGGCAGCGAGTGTCGCCGTCACGCCGGCAGCTTGGCCCATCGCCATGCACGGGGCTTGGACGCGCAACGCGGAGTTGGCGAGACGGTCGCTGCTGAGACAACGCCCCGCGACCATCAGGTTCCGGCTTTGTTCCGGAATCAATGCGCCGAGCGGTATCATGGGCACGACTCCCTCTTTCAACGGCTCTGGGCGGACGCCGTGCTCGTCGTGCAGATCCACCGGATAGAACGCATAGCAAATGGCATCCGGGAAAATGCGGCCAGTGACGTAGTCGTCCAGCGTGATGGTCGCTTCGCCGACGATGCGGAACGTTTCACGAATGCCGGTTTCGGGCATGAGACGTTCGATGCGAAGTTTCTCGAAGCCGGGCTGCGGCTTGAAGAACCGTATCACGCGCAACACCGCCTGCCGGCCACGAATGTTGGCGTCGGTGTGGAGCGCCGAGGTCGAGGAATCGGCGCGTATGATGTGCAGGTTGTTGGAACCGCCGCTTCCGAGAAACCCGCGCACGCCGCCGTTCATGTCGGTCGGCAAGAGCGCGCCGGTCTTGAGGGCTTCTTTCGCCTTCGCTTCGAGCGCCGGCAAGTCCACGCGGTCGCGGTCGTAACCGGTGAGCCGGTACATCAATGTGCCGGGCTGCGTAACCGCTTCACGCCGTCGCGGCAAACCGATCATGCCGACGACCGATGTGTTACCGGTGCAATCCACGAGTTGTTTCGCCACGACTTCCACCTGTGTGCCTTTGCCGGCGAGTCGGACTTTCCAGCCGTCGGCGACGGCCTCGATGGCGAGTGGAAACTCGTAGTAATGAAGTTGGACACCGGCCTTGAGACAGGCTTCTTCCGCGAGCGCGGCGTACAACGCGCCGCAGACGCGGACTTGGTGACGGGAATGATGCAGCGCAGTTTGCTGGCTGAAGTCAGGAAGTTTGTCGCCGTTCAACTCGACAGTCTTGGTCACGAGTTCCCAGCCGATGCCGGCGATGATCTGTTTCGTCCACGCGTGAAACAGTCCGGGATAATCCACGCCCGCCGTGGTCGTGGTGCCGCCAAGCTGGCTGCCGGCCTCGACGAGAATCGTGCGCGCGCCGAGACGGCCGGCTTGGATGGCCGCGATGGTTCCCGCCGTGCCGCCGCCGATGATGAGAACGTCGGCGGTCAGTTGCGGAAGCGTCGGGGTCGTTTTCGCCGCGAGCACCGCCGGCGCGGCGGACAACGCGCCGAGGCTGGCAATGAATTGTCGTCGCGACTTGGAAGCCATCAGACTTCGCAGATCTTCATCATCTTTTCGAGCGTTTCGAGCGGGTCTTTGCCCTTGGTGGGCGAGTATTCGTGCGACATGATGCCTTTGTAGCCGAGATCGGCGATGGCTTTGCAGATGCCGACATAGTTCAGCTCCTGCGTCTCATCGAACTGGTGACGGCCGGGATTGCCGGCGGTGTGGAAGTGGTCAAAGTACTGGAAGTTCTGTTGGATGGTGCGGATGACGTCACCCTCCATGATCTGCATGTGATAAATGTCGTAGAGGAGCCTGACGCGCGGGGAGTTCACACGCTTGCACAACTCGACGCCCCACGCGGTCTTGTCGCACATGTAGCCGGGGTGGTTGACCTTGCTGTTGAGCAACTCCATGCTGAGCGTGACACCCTTGTCCTCGGCGAGCTTCTTGATTTTATTGAGGAAGAGGACGCAGTTGTCCATGCCCTGCTCGTCGGTGAGACCCTGCCGGTCGCCGGCAAGGACGATAACGTTGGGCGCGCCCGCCGCGGCGGCGGCGTTGATGGCTTCGCGCATTTTCGCGTCAATCTCGGCGTGGTTGGCCTTGTCGTTGATGCCCTTCTTGATTCCGCTGCCGCCGCGAACCTCTGTCGGGATCAGGCCGTATTTCTTCATGATGGGGAACTTGTCGGGGTCTTGAAGGTCAATGGCGACCGCGCCGAGACGGGCGGCCTCGCGGCACTTGCCCTCGAAATCGAGCTTCAAGCCGCCGAACACGCCGAGGCAGACGCCTTGGCGGAGCCGGCCTTTGCGCGGCGCGGCGGTGACGATCTGCGGGAGCGATCCGCCGACGAGCGCTGCCGCGCCGATGCCGCCGAGTGCGCCGAAAAACGTCCTGCGTCCGATGCCGGGAGAAGATGTCTGTTTCATGCGCTGAGAATAACCCAGCACCCGGCGAATGCAAGCCGCGAACAACGCGGCTTATTTTGTCTGCTCTTTGAAGAACTTCACGATGGCGGCGGGTTCGTCTTGGTGGAACTCGTGCTTGCCAGGATGAATGAACGTGATGACGGGCACGCCGATCTTGGATGGGTAGAGAGTGCAGAGTTTTGCTCCGTCCCACGGTTTGCCTTCGCCGCACTGATTGAGTTTCAGAAGTCCGTCAATCGTGATCTTCTGCCACGCGAACTTCACGAGTGGGTCGTTGGCGCCGGCGAGGTGAAGGACCGGTTTGGGTTTAAGTTTTGTCAGGAAGGTGCAGGCAGCGGCGGACGGCGCGAACGCGGCGAACTTTTCGCGCCGCGCAGCCCAGAGCAGATAGGTAAAGCCGCCGCCATTAGAATGGCCGGTGGAGAAGACGTGCTTGTCGTCCACCTTGTAGTCTTTCTTCAGGCTCTCCAGCATGGCGTCGAAGAATTTCAGGTCGCGGTCGCCCTGCGCGCCGGTCCCGTGCTGCCAGCCGGGTTTCTTGCCTTCCGGGTCGGTGAGCCGGCCCGGCGTCTTGAGTCCTTGCGGATAGACGACGATGGCTTCCGGCCAGTGCGTGTGAATGGAGAACGTGCGGACGGTGTTGTTCATGTTGCCGCCGTGTCCGTGAAACACGAAGACAACCGGCGCAGGAACCGTCTTGGCGTTGGCTGGCGTATAGACGAGCGCCTCGCGGACGACGCCGTCCACCGTCCATTCCCGCCGCGCCGGCATTTCGGCTGCGCGAGTTGTGAATACCGCGGCAATTGTAATCAGGAAAAGGAAGGCGTGTTTCATGGCTGTCTTGTACTCGAAAACAGGTTCCCTGTCGAGTTACTGCGTGACGCGCAGGTGCATGAAACGTTTCGGATTGGTGGCCATCGGATAGGTGTCGCGGACGACGACAGTTTCGGTGAGTCCATTGCCGTCGTCGGTCACGGAGACGATCACGCAGTCAGTGCCGCTCCAATAACTGAGGTCGCCGCCGGATTCGGGCGTGAAGGTCAGGTCGGTGGCGGCCAAGCGGCGGTGACAAGTCAGCGAGAGATATTGCTGGCCGCTGTCTTGAACGGCGCCGGTGACGAACACTCCGCCGGCGTCGGGTGACTTGGGGTTGCGATTCAACGCGTACTCCATCAGGTTCGACAGGCCGTCGCCGTCGGGATCGGCGGTGGGACCGCTGACGTTGGGATCGGCAAGTTCGCCGGCGGTGAAATGGCTGCTGCGCCATGTATCCCACGTGATCGGCGTGGTGGCGTTGGCTTCTGTGCAATAAGCGGAATCGCCAATAGCGTTGGAGGCGCGGACACGATAGTAGCACATCGTGCCGGCGGCGCAGTTGGTGTCGCTGAAGCTGGCGATGTTGGCGCTGGTGGCGGCGATCTGCGCGAAGGCGCCGTTGGCACCGGTCTTGCGTTCGATCTTGAAGCTGCTTTCGTTGTTGGACTGGTCGGTCCACGTCAGGTCAATTTGGCTGGATGATGCGGCGGTCGCGGAGAGCGCGCTCGGCGCGGCGGGCGCGGTGATGGTGACAAGGCCGGTGACGGCGACGGGCGTCCAGCAGTTGGTGGCGCTTCCGTTGCCGAGTTGCCCGTAGTTGTTGTAGCCCCACGCCCAGACCGTGCCGTCGCTGCCGAGCGCCAAGCTGTGGTGGCCGCCGCCGGCGATGGAAACGATGTTGGTGAGGCCGCTCACTTGGACGGGCACGCTGCTGTTGTTGGTGCTGCCATTGCCTAGCTGGCCGCGGTTGTTGTAACCCCATGCCCAGACCGTGCCGTTGCTGCACAGCGCCAGCGAGTGATACGCGCCGCCAGCGAGGGCGATGACGTTGTTCAGTAAACTGACTTGGACGGCGTTGGATTGGTTGTCCATGGTACCAGTACCCAACTGGCCATCGCTGTTGAGTCCCCAAGTCCAGACCGAGCCGTCGCGACTTGCCGCCAGGGTGTGGTAATCTCCGGCGGCAACGGCGACAATGTTGCTGAGGCCGGTGACACGCACGGGACGATAGGTGTTGGTGGTGGATCCATTACCGAGCTGCCCATTTGAATTGTAGCCCCAACACCAGACGGTGGTGTTGCTGGACAGCGTGACAGAGTGGTACGCCCCGGCGGCAACGGCAACGAAGCTGGTCGAGTTGGTGACACGGACTGGTGTCCATCGGTTGGTGGTCGTGCCGTTGCCCAACTGGCCATAGTAATTGTAACCGCATGCCCAGACGAAGCCGTCGTCGGCAACCGCCAACGAATGATAGCCGCCGCTGGCCACGTCAACACTGCCGTTGAAGAGGGCGTTGGTCAGCGTGCTGGAGTTGACGTTGCTGCCATTGCCGAGCTGGCCGAACGTGTTGTAGCCCCACGCTCCGATGACGGCATCGGAGCACAACGTCATGGAGTGATACCAGCCGGCGTCGAAAACGACTGCGTTGGTCACGCCCGTCACCGTGACCGGGGTGGAACAGTTGGTCGTGGAGCCATCGCCGAGTTGGCCGTAGGTGTTGTAGCCCCACGCACGGATGCTGCCGTCGCTGAGCAGGGCCATCGAGTGATAGTAGCCGGCCGCCACGGCCCCGGCGCCAAAACGATAAACTGCGGTGTGCATCTCGCTGGCGTTGAAGCCGGCCTTGAATGCTTTTGCCCTGAGTACGGTGTTGCTGTTCAAGAGGATGGTTCCGCCGGAGACGATTACTGGGTCGCTTTCGGTCGGGGTGCCGCCGTTGAGGGTGTAGTGAATGATGGCCGCAAAGTCAGTGCAGTCCACACGGACAGCTTGCGGCTGCGAATACAATCCGCTCTCCGGCGCAAACGTCGGCGTCGCGAGCAACACCATATCGAAATTGATCGCCGTGGAGATGTTGGTGAACGCCAGCTTGTCGGTCACCCGCGCATGCACCGTGTACGAGCCGGCCGGTACATTGCTCCACGTGACGCTGTACGATCCGGTGCCGGAGGAGCCGATGCGGTTGGTGCCGTTGAAGTACTCGACGAGGTAAACCCCGATGTTCCCGCTCGCGCTGGCGGTCAGCGTGACGTTGCGCGTGGAGGTGAAAACCTGACCCTCGGTCGGGGTCAAGATCGAGATCGTCGGCGGGTCGAACGTATCAACGGCGAGATTCGGCGCGCTGCTGTTTGTCTTGGCGAGAAAAGCATCGTTCTGATCGGTCGTGCCATTGTAGAGGCCGCCGCCACGGACATAGAAATCAAACTTGTTGCTGGCGCCAGTCAGGCGGGTGCGCAGACGAACCTCGTGCCGGCCGGCAGCGAGCTTTTCGGGCACAACAATCGCGTTGGCCGCACTCGTGGAGCCGGTGACGGCGTTGTAGAGCGGTTGGTTGTCCACCAACAGCGTAAACTCGCCCTGCGGATCGAACAGGATCAGGTCATAGACGTCGTTACTCGGCGCGTTGAAGTAGCTGATGAACTCGTGGCCGCTGAAGTTGTTGGTGTTGGCGGCGACGAACGGGAAGTTGGTCGTGGCGGCGATGCTCAGCGCGCTGGAGTTACTGAAGAACGCTCGTGCCGTCGGAGCATTCGTCCACGAGAACCCGCCGCTGCGGGCATCGTAGAAAAAGTTGACGTAAGCGACGCTGTTCGAGTTGAGGCTGACGCCGTTGGTGGCGGGCGATAACGACCAGTCGCCGTACACCGTGAGCGGCGCGCTGCGGATTTGCGTGCCGTCGGCGTAATCGGCCACGGCTTGCAGGCGATTGGTCGTCTCGAACGCCAGCAACGAGCCGTCCAGTGACGCGCTGCCACCGCTTGTCGGCAACGTCGCCAACACGCGCCCGCCGGTGCGGATGGCGAGGTTTGTGATGGTGCCGCCACCGCTGACTGCACCGGTGAACAGGTCATTCGTGCGCCGCTCAAGGCTCGCCGGGCCGGTGAGCGCGACGCTGCGGCCGAGGTTGTTGACGATTGCGCCGCGCGTGCCGTGACCTTGGGTGCGAATGGCGTTGTTGTTGTAGGCGATGGCGCGCAGGTCGTGCCAGCCGTCCGGCAGTGTCGTTGTGTCCAGCGCGAATCCGCCGGTGACGCGCGTCGCGCCAACCGTTTCGCCGGCATCGCCGATGCGCAACACACGTCCATCCACTGCGAGGTCGAGATTCGATTCGAGGCCGTTTGTCGAGGCGGTGGTGGCGCTGACAAGAACGGTAATCGTGCCGCTGATGGTCGCGCCTTCGTTCAGGTTGGTGAAAGACACCACCGGAATGTCGGCGTAGGGCTGTGTCAACGGATCGGCGATGATGAAGTACTGAAACGGATTCGACAGCGATTCCCAAAACGCCTCGCCGAGGGACGCACCCGCGGCATAGTGGCTGTATATGCGCGCGTGCGGGAACTTCTGCCAATACGCATACGGCTCGTTCACGGTGCCGCCCGTGCCGCAGACACCAACGCGCACATAGCCGGAAACGTGCGTCTGGCTGGTGTTTTCGAAGTAGGTGCCGTAACTGGTCAGATGCTCGGCGATCGAACCAGGCAGATATGTGGTCTTGCTCGGACGCAAACTGAACGTGGCGTATCCAATGAACGCGCCAATCGGTGCGCGATTCGTGGCAGGGAACGATCCGGGAGCGTTGGTTTTGTTGGAAGGAATGGTACCGGGAAACATCAAGTAGTCCACGCCAAGGTTCGCCCACTCGTTGCTGACCGCGCCGATTTCGTAAGCGCGCGTGGTGCTGCGGACGTTGTCGTTCGTCGGCCAATAGACTGTGCCGTCTGGTTTCCAGCCGTCGGCGAAACGGCTCGCGCGGAGCATGGCGAACACCTCATGGGCTGAATTGCCGCGCGGCCCAGTGAAGCCGAGTGAGGAAGCCGCCCAATAGTGATCGCTGTTGAAAGCCTTGTCGCATCGCATTTCCGTGGTCGGCAGTGCCGTACTGCGGAAGACTTGACTGTAAAAACCAAGAGCAGTGTTCGCGGTCGGAAATCGCGAGTGTAAATCGTTCGTGCTGGTGATGTTTGGCCCGGTGAACAACGCGGCCACGAGCGAGGAGATACTGAACCCGTACGGTGTCGCGCCGGCGAGGACAACGCCATCCACCTGATTGGAGAGATTCCGGCTGTTGATGGTATTGCGGACAAAGTTGATGAGGTCGAGCGTCTGCTGGGTCGAGAGCTTCATCAACGCCGATGGCGTGTTGGTCTTGGACTTCGGAAACGAGTACGGCGCCATCAAGGCATCGGGCGCGCCGCGCAACTGCTGGTAGTACTGCGCCACCGCCACGCCGTTGGGGTCGGCCGGATCGTATACTACCAGCACGTCTGTAGGTCCCATGCCTGCCCGCAATCCGTTTGCGGACAACAACACGGCAGCCGCCAATGTCGCGATACGTCGTCCGATCATCGGGGCGTCAACTGAATATTGCGGAAGTGAATCTCGCTGCCCTCGGACGTCAGCAGAATCTTTCCGGCAACGACTTCGCAGCCGGTGGCTTTGCTGACGAGTTTGCCGTTGACCGTCTGCGTGATGGTCGCACCATCCACCACCGCTTCGAGAACGTTCCACTCTCCGGCGGGTTTCTCGACATCGGCGAGCCGCTTGATATGGCGCAACACGCCAAACGCGCTTTGCGGCGTCACTTTCAACTGATCCGCCGGCCCGGTGAACTCGTAGCCGCGGATCGCCCAGACATCGCCCGCCGCGCCTTGATTGAGTTGGCATTCGAAACAACGCGGCCAGATCGCGTGCTCGCCCGTCATCCGCACCAACACGCCGCCCTTGCCACCCTTCGTGCCGGCCGGATACCGCCATTCGACGCGCAAGGTGAAATTCCTGTGCGCCGCTTCCGTGTAGAGATACCCGCGCGGCTGGCCTTTGCAGACCAACACGCCATCCGGTTGAAGGCGCCACACGTCGCCCGTCTTCGTTCCGTCTTTCTCGTGAAACGTTTTCCAGCCGTCAAACCCGCCATCCGCCCGTTGCGCCGTTAGCAACGGCCTGCCCGTCCCTGTGCGGCCAAGAGCGATGGTGAAGAAATTCTGTAGGAGCTTCTTTCCGTCCGGATGCTCGTCGGTGTAGTGCTCGGGGTGGAACTGGGTGCCGTAGAGCGGGCGCGTCTTGTGTTTGATGACTTGGATGCGACACTCATCCGTCGAGGCCAGCACCTCGAACTCATCGGGCAGCTTCTTGATTTCCCACGCGTGGTATTCCTGGACGGTGATCTGGTCGCCGAGACCGTCAAAGAGCGGGTCGCGCTTGACGATGCGCACCGGGTAGAATCCCCACTCCTTGAACCGGCCGGGATGATAGGAGGGGCGGAGATCTATTTCGCCGGGGCGCAGTTTTCGCATGAAGCCAATCTCGCCACCGAACGCTTGCGCGATGAGCTGGCCGCCGCCGCAAAAACCGATGGCCGGCAGTCGTGTCTCGCGGACGAGCCGGTAAAACTGTTCCAAATAATCTTTGTTGATGCTCTTGTCGATCCGGTCAATGAGCAACGCCTTGAAGTTGGTTTTCGGAAGATCCTCGGCGGTGATTTGCGTATAGTGAACGATGACGCAGCGCAATCCCGACAACTCCGGCACGCGCGTCCGTATTTTGGTGACGTAGGCGAGATGACCCTGTCCGGCCGGTTTCTTCAAGCCCTCGCGCACCGTGTCCGGGTGGGTCATGTCAATCATGCAGACAGCCGGTGGCTTCGTGGCGGTCTCATCGCCGAGTTTGTCATAGACGCCTTCGAGTCCGGCGAGTAACCCGACACACTTCGCCCGCAAGTAGATCACTCCCGGCTCTATGATTTCGGCAAGTGTGAGGCCGCCGAAGCCGGTGGCCGGCATGGCGAATTTTCCCCACGGCATGTCCGGGGCACACATTATACCGATACGTTCTGCCCACGCAGGGTGGCATAGGAACGATGCGCATCGCTCCACGGCCTCATGCACCTCTGCGTCTTTCGCCATGCTGCGATCGTATTCCAGAAATACCAGCGGCATCGCCGCGGCTTTTGAATTTGTCCACGGGTGGGACACCGGCCACCAGACGCCGTTCTCACGTGCCTGTAACAGGCCCTCCACGCCTTTGATATGCCAGCCATAAACGCGCCGCGTCTTCTCTTTGAGTGCTTCATCCTTTGTCCAGTGCCAGACCCACAAAATGGCTTCGTGGTAGTAGTAGATATTGCCAAACGAAGTGACTTTCTCCGGAGACGATGTTGGCTTCTCGTGATGGTGATGGATCGGACGCCCGTCTTCGAGCCAGTTATCGAGCAGGAATCCCACCGCGCGCTCGGCTATCTTCAGGTATCGCGCATCGCCGGTGATCGCATACAGCGCGCAGAAACTCATCCCCTGCGTGCCGGTCGCGACGCTGTAAGGCACTTTTATGTCCATGCCATGCCAGCGTCCGTTTGTGAACCCGCCGCTGGGAAGTTGCCACTGCGCGGCATAGTTCTCGGCGTAGCGTTTCAACGCGGCGAGATACACCTTCTTCCGTCGTTCATCCACGTAAGGATAAGCGATGGCCAGACAAGTGGAAATGGACCCGACATCCGCGGTGTTGGTGGTCCCTTTGATCGCTTGCTCAATCTCATCCGCGGTGCGTTCGGCTACTGGCTTGTTGCGAAAGCCGCTTGACCACGCACTGTTGGGAAGTTGTTCGCTGACCAGTTTGTCGAGACATGCAGTCACCGCATCGAGATATTTCTTGTCACCGAAGATGTGGTAGCCCGCCAGCAACGTCCGAATCGGATAACTCGCCCGATACCATTCCGAGGAGTTCTGCTCGAAGAAGCCGGCCTCCGTCCGATGCGCGAGCAGCCAATCGCAATAAGCTCTGAGCGTCTTCCGTGGATCGGATTTGCCTGCCGCCGCGATCTCCGCCAAAGTCGGGATCGTCTTGGCCGGTGCTCCCTCAGCGTCAAGCGGATGCTCTTTCACTTGCTTCGGTCCGCGCACGACTAGCGAGGTGATGGTGAAGTTCACACCACCAGCAACGGGCACGAACTTGATTCTGAGCCGTGCGTCCTCCACGCGGGCGGAACAGGTGCGTGAGATGAACTCACCTTTCTTCGTCGTCAACTTCTCCAAGGCCGGCCTGCCTTGCACAAAGACATTGAAAGGCCCGTGCGCGTAGTTCTTGTCTCCAAACGTCAAGCTCAACTCATAGTCGCCGTTATCCAAGCCGATGATGAGCTCAGCCGTTCTTCCCTCGACGAAATCGCGGTTGATCATATCATCGCCGTCGCGGTCGCGGGTGCTGACGCGCCCTTTCCACAGGAAACGCGGGTCGCTGACTCCACCATCGTTGGCGATATATCCTTTGGCGCACGTATTCGTCGGCCCAAAGTCGAGTTTGAACACGTCGAACCGTTCCTGTGCCGTTGCCGTCGCTGCAATCAACAAGAGCAGGATCGTTTTCATACGGGCTGAGTTGTACCCGAATTCGACCTACGGAGAAAGCAAGTTCCGGTTTTGTTCCGGTCACGCCAGAACCTCCAAGATGGCCTTGCCTGCTGCCGGTGGCTGACGTAAAATCGCCGGCGTTATGAGCTTCAACATCTCTCGCCGCCAGTTCCTCCAAACCGCTTCCGCGTCGCTGGTTCTTTCCGCGCTCGGCGCGCACGGACTCGACATCGTCAACAAGAAGCCGCGCCGCGTCGGTTTGATCGGCGCGGGCTGGTACGGCAAAAGCGATTTGTGGCGGCTCGCGCAGGTCGCGCCCATTGAGATTGCCGGCATCTGCGACGTGGACAAGCAACTGCTCGCCGGCGCGGTCGAGATCGCCCAGCAACGGACGAACAAAACGCCGCGCACGTTCAGCGACTACCGCGATCTGCTCAAGGAAAAACCGGAGATCGTCCTCATCGGCACGCCCGATCATTGGCACGCGTTGCAAATGATTGCCGCGGTCGAGGCTGGCGCCGACGTTTACGTGCAGAAGCCGATCAGCGTTGACGTGATCGAAGGCGAGGCGATGGTTGCCGCGGCGCGCAAACACGGTCGCGTCGTGCAGGTCGGCACGCAACGCAAGAGCACGCCGCACTTGATTGACGTGAAGAAACGTGTTGTCGAGGCCGGGTTGCTCGGCACGATTGGCCATGTCGAGATGTGTTGCTATTACCCGATGCGCGCCAACGGCAATCCGCCGGTCGAGCCGGTGCCGGATTTCCTCGATTACGAAATGTGGACAGGTCCCGCGCCGTTGCGGCCTTATGACGGACTGCCGCATGTGCGCTGGTGGCGCACGTTCATGGAGTATGGCAACGGCATCACCGGCGACATGTGCGTTCACATGTTCGACACCGTCCGCTGGATGCTAGGTCTCGGCTGGCCGAAACGGATCAGCGCCACCGGCGGCATTCTCGTGCAGAAGGAGGGCAAATCGAACATCGCCGACACGCAAACGGCCATCTTCGAGTACGAGAAGTTCAACTGCGTCTGGCAACACCGCACGTGGGGCGGCCCGGTGGATCCGGAGTATCCGTGGGCGCTGTTCATCTACGGCGACAAGGGAACGCTGAAAGCCAGCACGATGCGCGCGGATTTCATCCCCGCCGGCAAGAACAACCCCGCCAAGCCGATTCATTTCGATTGCCTCTACGAGCGCGAGAAATACCCGGAGGACCTCACCGAGAAACGCATCGAATTGAACGCCGCACCAGCCACGCGCCGTCACATGCTGGATTTTCTCAACGCCATCGAGCATCGCAGCCGGCCCGTGGCCGACATTGAAGCGGGGCACATCTCAACCGCGAGTTGCATCCTCGCCAACGTCTCGATGGAGCTTGGTCGTCCGTTGGTGTATGACCCGCGCCGTCGCGTGGTCGTGGACGACCTTGTGGCAACTGACCGCCTGCGCCGCGCCTATCGCAAACCGTGGCGTCATCCGGTGCCGGCCTGAGAAGCGTTCGTTTCCTCTCTGTTGTGCACAGGTCTCCCGACCGTGCACATCCCACGACCGAAGGTCTCGATCTTGCTGGAGACCTGCGGTCGGCGGAACGGCGCGGTCAGAGACCTGCGCCGAACGGTGAGCAACGCCACTTCGAACGATCCTTGGAATGTGGTTTGACGGAGCTAGGGCCTTGTAATCCTGAGCCGCATAAAACGATTCGTGGCGCTGTTGATCGGCACGTTGTCGCGAATGGTCACATACCAGAACGTGTTGCTGTCAACGCGGGATAGTTCCGTCAGGCCGGTGGAACTCCATGAATTGCTCGCGAGGTTGCTGCACGCTTCCACATTGTAGGTCACGTCGGTGGCTTGCTTGTTCTCACGATACGAGAAGGTCAAATAGTCGTTTGTGACACTGGCCGTTGGCTGGCCGATAGCACCGGCTGTCTTGGGATCCAATCCCATCCCGTACTCCGCGAGATTCGGAATCCCGTCGCCATCAGGGTCAGCGGCGTCACCGGCAATGGCGGGATTGTTGGCATCGGGACCGAAGTTGTCCCAACGCCAATCATCCACCGGCTTGTCGGCGATGGTCACAGTGGCGTTGGTGTTGATGCCGATGGCGTAGAGGAGCGGGTTGGGAAGGATGGACAACCTTGCCGATTCGTTGCCTTCAGCCAAAGAGTCCGCGTAAGGTGTGATGACAATCTCGGCGCTGGCGACCCCGGCGCTGAGTGTCACTGACGACGGGATGGCGAGGTAGTCGAGGCCGTTGCTGGCCGTGCCGCCGGTGTCGTAGTAAACGGTGAGGGCGTTGTTGGTGTCGCCGGTGCGGGTGGCGACGATTGTGCCGCTTGAAACCGGCCACTCGCTGGCAAGCGGGCCGGTGGCGATGAGGTTGACGATGGGAAGCGCGGCATCGTTGTTGTCGGCAATGGTCGCGGACGCGGAAATGGAGAGACCGAAAGCGTAATTGGTGGAACTGCCGATTTGGAACGTCACAGTCTCGTCGGCCTCCGCGTCGGTGTCATCCAACGGCGTTACGACAACCGCAACGGAGTTGGACCCGGCCGGGATGGTAATGAAACCGCTGGTGGAAGTCGGCGGCGTGGTGCCGTAATCGGCGCCGTACACCGCGGAGCCGCCGCGGGTGTAGGCGACGGACAGCGGCGTGTTGGTGGGGCCGATGCGGGTGATTTGAAACTGACCGGTGTTGGCTCCCGGTTCGGCGGCGGACGGGTCGGTTGCCTCGACGATGACATCGGGGACAACGCCGATCATCCGCAAGGCGGGATCGCCTTGGAGATTGAGTCCGAATTGGACCCAGCGGGTCGCTCCGTTATTGCCGGAGGAGGAAGCGTAGGCTTTCTTGTGCTCGGAAAATGCCGTGCCGATGTCGAGCATTTTGTTTTTGAAGACCAATTCGAGGAACTTGCGCATGTAATTGGCGGACGTGCCGCCCGTGCTGGTGTTGCTGGCAGGCGGCGTGTCGGGTGAATACCACCCATATCGGCTGCAACCGAGATAGACCAACGCGCCGCCGCTGGCGTTGCGCAACATCGCCTCGCTCAAGCTCGGTTCGCCTGAGTCGAATCCTCCGCTCAAACAGGCACCAGTGTAAAAGATCACGGTCAGATTGGTCAGGGACGAGGCGTTACTGGTGCCAAAGCTGCCTCCGTCCGCCGAGATGGAACTGGTGCTGCCGTGTGTGTCACTGATCACGAAGTTCCAGCCTTCGCCGAAGCGGGTCACCATGTTGGCGGCGCTCGCGGCGTAGGAACCTCCCTCTGCGGTATCCCACGAGGTCAGCGTGTCACACAAACAACCAATCTGGGTGGCCTGAAAACCGTATGCCTGCATCCGGTCGCGAAACATCCGGCGCACCCACATCTCGGAGTCGGAGACTGTTGGATGATTATCGTCGCGGAACGCCAGATGCCCGTCGTTCATCGCATCAGAGGGGCGGTAGTCCGTTGGCGGGCCATTGGTGTAACTGTCGCCCAACATTTTCCCGGTCATGATGAACTTGCGGGCGAGATGGTAGGGCGGCGCGTTGTCGTAGGCGATGACCTTGTTGATGTAGGCATCGGCATGCGCCGCGGTCCGCACGGGGATTCGCCCCACCAACACATCATAAAGCAGGTCGCCTTCATCGCCGACCGACGTGTTCGCCTCGCCGTAAATGCCATCTTCATCCTCGTCCCAAATCGAATCCAACCCGGCATAGTAAAGGTCGGTCGGCATCGTGGTGTTGGTGTAGCTGCCCGAATACACAAAACAATCCCGGTCCGGCACGATGGTGTTGTCGCCACCGAGCACCACATGGCTGGTGTTGCGGGTAGTGACGTAGTCAATGATGCACGCGCGGATTTTCGCCTGCGCGTCAGCGCCCGCGTAATTGGTGTAGATGTCGGCAACCGAAACGATCTCGGTCGCAAATCCATTGTACGACTGACGATGTGTCGCCAAGGCGTTGAACGAGGCAGCCAGCGTGTTGGTGGTGATGATCAGGTAATCCACTGTGTCCGGCGATGGCGCTTCCGCGTCGGCAACGACAGGGCTTTCCACTTCATCGGGGTTGACCACGCTCTGTTCCGCCAGCGCCGCGAACTTCTGCGATTGACGACGGGAACCAACTGACGGTTTCACCGGCGGCAATTCGCATTCCAATGTCACCGTCACTTTTGTCACCCGATACAACGTCCGGCTCGGGCCGTGATAACGAACTGGATTGATGCGAAGCGTGGCCGATGCGAATCCCAGTTGATTGTGTTCACCGGTCAACACAGCGACCGCCGCTGGCGTCCGCGCATCCGCCGCATAGGCGGCAGCTTTCGGCGGCACAAAGACCGGGCGAATTCCCGGTTGCTTCGGCAGAGGCGGCTGGACCGGGTACGGCAGGATGTCGCGCTGCCATTCGACCTCCTTGGAATCCGCCTTGATGTTGCGCACGCGCGCGCCACTGGGGATCGCGACTTGGATGTGTTTAACCGGCAACCACGGCATGCCCGGCTCGTCCTCCGGCATTTCCATGTCCGCGCCCCAGATGTAATCGAAGCCGTCTTTTCGCTGAATCTGAATGTCGCCCGGACCGAACCTGTGCCGCACCGTGACCTCCCGTTTCACCAGCGCAGGCGCGGCAACCTCCGGTCCGCTGTCCCGCAACACCAGCCAGTTGTCCACCGCCACGCCTTCCACCGGGACCTTCCACCAGTTTCGTTGCTGGAGTTGCCGGCCATGCAAAAAAGCGCGAAATACCTGCCCTTTCACTGTCAGCGACACCGATGGCGCGGCGTGTTTGTCGTCGCAAGGCGGCGCCCGCAACGGGCCGACGCAACCGATTCCTGCCACCGGAGTTTCCAGTTCCGTGCGCACGGCGGCGGGCAGTCCTTTGCGTGTTTCGGCATCCACCGCGAACTCCAACGCCCGGCGCGGTTCCGTCCGAATCAGTTTCTTCAACCAAGCACGCCGTGCCCGCGCCAATTGCACGCCGTCGTTTTCGAGGGATTGACGTGTCTGCGGAGTGTGCGCGGTTTGGTGTCGTTCCATCCACGCGGCAAAATCAGCGTGGGCGCGGTCCCGACCCTCCGTGGACTGTCCCAAAGCAGGCAGGCAGGCCACGCTCAGCAGACTCACGACGGCAGCGGCAAGGGATCGCATACGTTACGGCAATCATACCAACCGCCTGCCCATTCTGCAATTGCAGTTGTTACAACTTCACGGCGCAATACCGGCCAAACGCGGGCAGCGCGAGCCAGCCGTCTCCGTCAGCCTGCAACGTCACGGGTGCGGTCAGATGCGGCGAATACAGTTGCGGCTTCCCCTGCGCCAGCCATTTACCGACACGCAGACGGAAATCTTTCGGCTCGCCGTCGCCATAGTAAACAACGTGCGCCACGTGCGCATCGGGCACGCGGTAGATGTCCACGAACGTCAACGGCTGTTTCTTGTCTCCGCCTTCCAGCTCAGCCGCGAATCCTTCCTTCGCCAACTCGCGCACGGCCTTGAGAATTTCCGGCGTGCGGGCCGGCATCGCAGGGCGTAGCCAGCGGTCGCCTTCGCCCGCGGGTTGCGAGATGCGGCCGGGACATTTCTCGAAGTAACGGACGTTGGGTTTGGAGGCGAGATCGGGCAATGGCGAACGTTCGCGTTGCCGGAAGTTCTCGTCGCACTCGCCACTGAGGCCGGTGATGATGACGCCGCAACCGCGCGCGACCGCGGCGCGAATGGCGTCGCACTCGCGGTCGCTGAGGCAGGTCTGGCTGGCGACGATGAGCACGTCGCGCGGGCCAAGCTGGGCGAGGTGCGGTTCCTTGGCGACGCGATAGGCGATGCGTCCCAATAACGCCTGCTCGAAACCCAGCACGCTGTTGTAGGCGGTGCCATGGTTGAACGCGAGCGACCATGTCGAGTGATAAACCCAAACGTTGGCGCAGGGTTGCGAGCCAACGTAGAGCGCCTCGTTGGCGCGGTTGAAGTGCATATAGCGTTTCATCGCCTCGTAAAACGCCGGTTGCTCGAAGAATGCCGAGCCGTCGCGTTTGTCGCCGGAACGCAGCGCCCACGTCGCCGTCAGCATCTGTCCACCGCACGCGAGGCACTCGGCCATATCCAGTTCGACGGGCTTCGGATCGGTCGGCAACGTGATGCTGCCGGTGGGTTTGCGGAGCCAGTCGGTCGAGAGCGCGATGCGACCGATGGCGGCGCCTTCCTTCAAGTGGCGAACTTTCGTGACCAGTTCGCGGTCGAGCACCTGCGGCATGTCGTGGCTCTCGGCAACGGCGAGGTCGAGATAATCGCCGTTGTCCGGCAGCAACCGCGTGCGGTTCTTGCGCCAGAGCGCCGGGCAATCCTCGTAGGTCACTAACGCCGCGCCGGGCTTGGTGCGATGGACGAACTCGCGCATCTCGCGCAGCCTGCGGCCCATCAGGTCCATGCGGAATCGGATCCACTCCTGCCAGATCGCGTCCTTCGTGAGCCACTGTTGCGGGATGCGGACGTTTCGGAAATGCGGCAGGCCGAACCGCTCGCGCGGATTCGGGTTATGTTCGGTCAAGTAATCGCGGAATGCCACCTGACAACTGTCGCAGTGACAATCGTAGGCCGTGCCGTCGAACTCGACGCCATCCATGTCGGCGTCCAACAGGCAGCGTTTCATCACGCGGCGCAGATACGCCATGAAATCGTCGTGAATCGGGCACGCCTGCCAGCGCCATGTCGCGCTGCCGTAAGTGCGTTTGTTGCCGGCGGGGTCGCGTTGAATCCAATCGGCGAGGTGCGGCACTTCGTCGAGCATCGTTTCGTAGATGACCGAGCTGAACTGGTGGTAGCCGAGCACGCGAATGCCGCGGACGTGAGCGCGCTTCGTGAAATCGGCGGCGCGTTTCATCTCGCCGTCCTCGGCTTTCAGGCCAAACCCCTTGTAGAAATGCGTCGAGACAACGTTGACCCCGGCGGCGGCGAGCTTGTCGAGGATCTCATCGCTGTGCATCCGCTCATACCAACGTCGCACCCAGTGTCCCGTCGCACGACCGTCGCCGACCCCGGCGCCCGTGCCGCCGCGAGTGTAGAGGTCAATCGGTTCCCACAGCGCCCAGACCCAGCGCAGTTTGCCCGGCACGATCCAATCAGGCGTATCATTGGCTGTCACACCTCGTTGACGACCGCAGCCGAGCCAAAACGCGCCCGCTGCCAATGAGGAGAGAACGAGAAACTCACGTCGGCTGAGAGGAAGCGTTTTCACGTATGCATCCTAGCGAGTCGCCACGCCTTCACGCAAGAAAAACCTAAACCGACTCGACCTTTCTCATCCGGAACCTTTCCGGAACACAACACTGCATCCGCCCTTGGTTACGCTTCATGATAAGCGTCCATACCTGTCAGTGACAGCCATCAGCGAGAATACGCCACCATGACCTCGCCTACACAACTTACAGCACTGACTCTCCGCACTCAATTTGCAAGCGTTAGCTCTCATCCGACCCCCAGTCTGATAGCGGACTCTTTTTCATCCTAAACCGCTGGAGAGGCCCGTCGGGAGTAACGAATATGAATTGATTCCCTTTAGCTATGTATCTATCACCGCATTGAACACAAGCGCCCTGCTACGATCATCCCGCATCTCGACACAGCGATTGTCACTCGTTGTCGTGCCAACTCCCGAGCTTGAAGAAGTTCCTATTCAGCTTGATGCCGGCGCGACGCGGTTCATGGAACCAGCAGCCGCCGGAGGCGGACGATGCCGATCATCGCGCACAACAGGCCGAGCATGTAATAACGAGGGAAGATGGCGCGCTGGAGTTTCGCGGCGGCGTCGGAGTCCAGCGTCTTGAACACCGTCGGCGCGACCACGGCGCTGAAGAAGACGATACTGCCGATCCAGACCGACAAGGCCAGCAGGTAGAACCATTTCACAAACGGCACAATGCCGCGCAGCCCAGCAGTCATCTACCCGCCCGAAAAGCAAAAAAAACGGCGTGTCATTCTATGAATGAACGCAGAGAGTTTGTGGCACCTACCTTCGATGGCTCACTTTTCTGCCTCTTGCTTGGAATCGTCTCCCGATTTGGCAATGCGTTTCTTCTCCCTGATAATGACTCCTGTCAGGCTTGCGGTGAACACGCCAATGAATGCAATCCCGTACAGTTGGAGTACCGCCGCGAGAATTCGGCCTCCCGTGGTCTGCGGCTGGAAATCCACATAGGCGACGTTGGAACACATATTGAATGCCCACCACAAGGCGTCTGGAAATGTGGCCAGATGTGTGTTGACGCGGTGCTCGCCGGCAAAAGCCATCAAAGCCCCAAACATAACCACAAGTGCGCTGACGCCGAACAGGCTTCCCAAACGTGCTTCCCGCGCCACCCATACCAGAAAGACGACCGCGCCGTGCAACCTCGGCAGGATACCCAAGACTCGGAACATCCGCGCAGCGCGCACAACCGCGACCAACCGAACCCCGCGAGCCAAAGAGAGTCCCTGAAATCCCACCAGCAGGCTGGCGCACGAGGGAATGAGCGAAGGCAACAGCCACCAATTTTGAAGCAGGTAACTCCAAGGTCCCCGCCTGTCACGACGAGCTTGGACAACCATGTCGCCGGCAAAGATCAGCACGATGACCAGATCAACGGCGTCAAGGGTTGTGAAGGTCGGTTGCGAAGCCGGTTCCGAGATTTGGTAAATAGCAATCCCGACGCTCAACAACGCCAACAGAGTGATCCAGATCTCGTGTCTGAACTCCCTCGACGCGCTGGCGTTGTTTGGCTTCTGAGGATCGATATTGGACCTTTGGAAAACGTTGTTCATATCCGCATTTCTGGCGCACGTTAGCAAAGAAACGCCGCCGCCAGCAAGCATCAATCCCTTCCGTGTACGTAGCCGGAACAACACCGGAACATGACATCAGTAAAAGATAAGCCCGGCACAACTCCACTCGTTGTCGTACCAGCTCACGAGCTTGAAGAACTTCTTGTTCAGCTCGATGCTGTTGCCTGCCGGGCAATTGAATAACCGGAACAGGCGGGCGTCTCAGGTGACGGTAGCAAACCTCGCTTAACGCCGTTTCCTCGAGGCGATCCCACAGCGGGAGTGCGTTAGTTGGCTACCGACAACTTATGAGGAGACAGAATGAACACGCCCGCCTTACCGGGTCCTGTCCTCGACAGGATTCCAGCAGTAGTTATTCACCGGCCCCGACCCAGACAGCATTGGCCTTGTCCCCCATCTGCGTTCGGAGGCAAATCCGACTCCGCAATCGAACCGTTGCGGATCGTCAAAGTGACCCACGGCTATCCGCCGCGCTTTAACGCCGGCACCGAGGTCTACTCCCAGACCCTGTGTCACCAACTGGCCCGCCGAGGGAACTCGGTCTGGGTTTTTACGCGCGAAGAAAATCCCTTCGCCGCCGAGTACGCCGTCCGCCGCGAACCGGACTCCTCGGAGTCGCAGATCGAGGTGACGCTTGTCAACATGTCCCGCGGCCGGGACGGATACCGCCACTCTGAGGTTGACGCTGCCTTTGCCGACCTCTTGGAACGAGTATGTCCTGATGTGGTGCATGTCTCACACCTGAACCACCTCTCCACCTCGCTCGTCGCCGAAGCCAAGCACCGCGGCATCCCGCTGGTGTTTACCGCGCACGACTTCTGGCCGCTCTGTCCTCGCGGACAGTTTATCAGGATGTACTCGCCCGATGGAGAGCCTTGGGCATTGTGTCCGACACAGCGCGATGCCGATTGCGCCCGGCACTGCTATCGCCGCTACTTTGGCGGTGCGACCGAGGACCTAGCGGGGGACGAATCTTACTGGACACAGTGGGTGGCTCGGCGCATGGCGCACATGCGGGAGGTGATGGCGATGTTCGACATCATCATCGCGCCCTCTCACCAACTAATGGCGATCTATCGCCGCGAACTTCCCGTGGCTGACGATCGACTGGTATTCCTAGATTACGGTTTCGACTGCAAACTTTTGAGCGGACGCACGCGGACTTTCGCTGAAGGCGGGGAGTTCGTCTTCGGTTACATCGGCACACACATCCCGGCCAAGGGCGTGGATCTCTTGATCCGTACCTTCGCCGGTCTTCGCGGGCGCTGTCGCCTGCGGATCTTTGGGCGGTATCAGGAACCGAATACCCGTGCATTGAAGCAACTCGTCAACAGTCTGGCACAGGAAATTCGCGAGCGGATCGAGTGGCGCGAGGAATACTGCAACCAAGAGATTGTCACCCGGGTCTTCAACCATGTGGATGCGATCGTGGTGCCATCAATCTGGCTCGAGAATTCGCCCCTTGTGATTCACGAGGCCTTCCAAGCGAGGGTCGCCGTCATCACCGCCGACGCGGGCGGCATGGCGGAGTTCGTACGCCATGAGGAGAATGGCCTCCTTTTCCGGCACCGTGATGCGGAAGACCTCGGTCGGCAAATGCAGCGCTTCGTTGATGATCCGCAACAGGCCGCTAGGCTCGCGCAACGCGGCTACCTCGATTCGCCCGACGGGAATGTGCCTGACATCGGCAGCCACGCCGAGGAAGTCACAGCGATCTACCGGCGGGTCATCAACCAGTCCGCACCGTGCGGGAGGTGACGGCATGAACCCTTCCCCCTGGCGAATCACCTTCGACACCAACCCCGACGACTGCAACCTGCACTGTGTGATGTGCGAGGAACACTCGCATCTCTCGGACCGTCAGGCCCGGCGGCAAGCCGCAGGCAGGCCACCGCGCCGGATGAACATCGAGATCCTAGAGTCGGTCCTCGAGGAACTACGGGACAACCCGCCGCAAGAGATCATCCCGTCCACGATGGGCGAACCGCTGCTCTACCGTGAGTTCGACCGGATCATCGAACTGTGCCGCCGCTATGGCGTGCGCCTGAACCTGACGACCAACGGAACCTTCCCCGGTCGCGGCGCTGCGGCTTGGGGCGAGGCGATTGTGCCGGTCGGGGCCGATGTGAAGATCTCGATCAACGGCATGCGGCCGGAGACCCAGACAGGGATCATGTGCGGCTCTTCGCTCGAGAAGGTGCTGGCCAACGCGCGGGAGTTTCTGGCGGTGCGCGACCGACACGCCGCGGCCGGCGGCAACTACTGCAGCGTGACATTCCAAGTCACCTACCTTGAGCCGAACATTGGCGAGTTGCCGGACTTGGTGCGGTTGGCGACCCACATGGGAGTGGACCGCGTGAAGGGACACCATGTGTGGACCCACTTCCCCGAACTGGAACCGATGTCGATGCGGCGCGACCAAGAATCCATCCGCCGCTTCAATGCGATCGTTGAGCAGACACGACAGGCGGCGCAGGAGAATCGGCGAGCCGATGGCCGCCCGGTGAAACTCGAAAATCTGTTCCCGTTGTCGGAGCAGACAACAACCGACATCGCACCCGGCGCCGAGTGCCCATTCCTCGGACGCGAGGCATGGATCAACTGGCAGGGGCAGTTCGATCCGTGCTGCGCCCCCGACGAACAGCGCAAGAGCCTCGGCCACTTCGGACGGGTGCAGGACAGCGGGTTCATGGCAATCTGGCAGGGACCGGAATATCGCCGCCTCTGCAACGACTACGCGGGGCGCGGACTGTGTCGTTCCTGCAACATGCGCCACCCACCCACAGGAGGTGTCGCATGAATGATTGGCACAGGACAACGATTGCTCCCGATGGAACTTATCACCTGTTGGATGGGCAACCACTCTATGATGCGCGTTTCCTGAAGGTGCAGAAGTTCCACGAACCGGGCTTCGCACCGGCGCGAGACAGGAGAGGAGCCTTTCATATCAACACACGGGGGGAACCGGTCTATGCCGTGCGTTTTCGGCAGACCTTTTGGTTCTACGAAGGCATCGCCGCCGTTGAGGACGCCGCAGGCTGGCACCACGTCCGCAGCGACGGCACTCCGGTGTATGCGGACCGGTATGGCTGGTGCGGGAACATGCAGGGCGGGCGAGTGGTCGTCAGGACCAGCGACGGCTACTACTTCCATCTCAAAACGGACGGTACGCCCGCATATCAGGAGCGGCACCGTTACGCCGGTGACTATCGGGACGGCATCGCGTGCGCAAGGTTTGCGGATGGGTTGGTCCGGCACATCGACAGTAATGGGCGTCCGGTACACGACGGGCGATTCCTCGATCTTGATGTTTACCACAAGGGTTTCGCTCGGGCACGGGATGAACACGGCTGGTTTCACATTGATCGAGGTGGTCAAGCGGTATATGCGGCTCGATTTGCCTCCGCTGAACCATTCTACAACGGGCAGGCATATTGCGAGACTCACGATGGCCGTCGCGTCGTCATCGCAGAAGATGGCCAGATCGTCCGCGAGATTTGGAACAGAAACATCGCTCTTCAGACAGGTGTTCAATGTCAGCCGCTTATCTTGGTGATCGGCAACGTAGGTTCAGGCAAGAGCACCGTTGGTGCCGGCCTCGCGGAAGCACTGGGCTGGAGGCATACGGGAATCGATGGCGCCCGGCGGGCACACGGTGATGGTAGTCCGGCTGGAGAAGCCGCCGCTTGGTCGGCGTTCCTCCGCTTCCTACAATCGGGCGAACCGGTCGTCGCAGAGTGCTCCGGCTCCGGCCATCTTGCCTCACTTGTGCGTCTGGCTATCAAACCGCGCCCATTCCGCGTCTTGGTCCTCGATGCGTCGGACGCCTGTTGCCGCGCGCGTATCGCGGGACGAACCGACCTGCCGCCGTATCCCGACTTCGGCGTCAGTCTTGAATCGTTGATTCCGGAACTCGGCGAACGGCTCAACCGCGAACTTCGGGAGGAACGCTTTTGGCGCAGATCCGAGACGGTCATTGTGGATGCGAACCGACCACAGCGGGAGGTGTTGGCGGACGCCTTGGCAGCCACACGGAAATGGCTCAATCGAGTGGAGGTGAAGGATGAAACCCGCTGAAAGACTGCAACCGATTGCTGACCGCGTTCAGGACTGGGCGCGCAACGATCCGTCCGTGCAAGCCCTCTTTTGGTACGGCTCCCATTCCATCGGCCGCGCCGGCCCGGATTCCGATCTCGACGCCGCTGTATTGGTCGCCGACGGAACCGATCTGACCGAGGTGGCATCGCGCATCGAGAAGTGCCTCAATGGACTATGCCGTCACAAGTTGGGACCGGTCCAAGGCCGCTATCACGTCTGGTGTACTAACGACCTGATCAGGGTGGATTTCATACTCGCCCGATCAACTGAGGAGTTGGTCTGGCTGGTTGACGCACAGGATGTCCCGCCGCCTCGCCTTGTGAGGGGCGTGGTGAAAAGCGCGGAAGGGGAAAAGCTGCTAGAGCTAGCCGCCCGTCCCTGCCAGATAGACGTGACAGCTAGGATTGACGAGGAGATTCAGAAATTCCTCGAAGCTTTCGAGGCGTGTTCCGCCCTCCAACGCCGCAGCGACTGCTATGGTTTCTATTTTCATTACAATCTGGCCCTCCATCGCGTCGTTCGGCTGTTGCAGATCGCCAAACGCGGACCGGAGCGGCTTTACCTACCGCCGCAAGTGTGCAACGAGTGCTTGCCGGAACCAGACCGGAAGCGGTTCGTCGAACTCTCGGTTCCACTGTACCTGCCAAAGGCGAACGATGCAAAGCAGCGCCTGCTGTCGTTTTTCTTCGAAGTGCTTGAGGAGTTGAGGGCACGTTACGCTACCCGCTGGGACCGTTCCGGCATGACGACCTTTCTTGAGGATATTTTTCAGCGTGACCCCTTCTACAATGTGCGAGACGTGGCATTATGGACCCAGCCGCACCTGACCCCCGGACGGCTGTTCCGTGCTTCCAAGTTGAGCCGTTGGCAAAACTCGCCCTGCTTGCGGCAGTGGCTGGAAGAGCAACGGATCGGGCTAATCATCGACCTGCGGGGTATCGGCGAAGAGGAGGAGTACAACCCCGACATTCTCGCGGGAATCGAATACTGCCGCGCGCCGATTGCCCGGGGAGAACTCGGCTGGTTCGAAAAGCTTGATCCCTCATCAAAGGGGGATGGCTATTATTCGTGGATGGCGCGCAACCGGGCCTCCCTAGTCACTGCGATTCAGGCACTGGCTCACTCCCGAGTACCGGCCGTGGTCCATTGCAAAGCGGGGCGTGATCGTACTGGATGTTTCATCGCCTTGGTCTGTTTGCTTCTCGGTGTCCCGCAGGATGCGATTGCAGACGATTACGTCGCATCAGGCAGCGGCACGGATCGCACGTTCATCGAGAGGTTCATGGATCTCGTCGACGCCGATGGTGGACCCGTTGCCTTTCTTTCAACCACTGAGCAAAACGTGAGCAGCGACGATATTGCCCAGTTGAAGGCATCGTTCTTATCCCATCCCGACCGCAAAACATGAAAGAGTTGGAGTGACCGATGACAAGAAAGCCGGGCGCTCCTTGCGGAACGCCCGGCTTCGTGTGGCGAAGTTATCGCTTACAGGCTCTTGCCGACTTTCTGGATGAGGTCAACGGTGCGGCAGCTATAACCCCACTCGTTGTCGTACCAGCTCACGAGCTTGAAGAACTTCTTGCTCAGCCCGATGCCGGCCTTTTTGTCGAAGATGCTCGACAATGGGCAGTGGATGAAGTCGCTGCTGACCACTTCGTCTCCGGTATAGCCGAGGATGCCTTTGAGGTAGGTCTCGCTGGCTTTCTTCATCGCGGCGCAGATTTCCTCATAGCTGGTTTCCTTCACGGTCCTGACGGTGAGGTCAACCACGCTGACGGTCGGCGTCGGAATACGGAACGCCATGCCGGTGAGCTTGCCTTTCACTTCGGGAATCGCGAGGCCGACGGCTTTCGCAGCGCCAGTGGACGACGGGATGATGTTCTGCGCGGCGGTGCGCCCACCTCTCCAGTCCTTCTTCGATGGGCCGTCAACGGTTTTCTGGGTCGCGGTGTAGCTGTGGATGGTCGTCATGAGACCTTCCTCGATGCCGAAACCTTCCTTCAGCAACACGTGGACGACGGGGGCGAGGCAGTTCGTCGTGCAGCTCGCGTTGGAAATGATGTTGTGCTTGGCGGCGTCGTACTTCTGGTCGTTGACGCCCATGACGATGGTAATGTCTTCGTTCTTGGCGGGGGCGCTGATGATGACTTTCTTCGCGCCGGCCTTGAGGTGGCCTTCCGCTTTCTCGCGGGCGGTGAACAGGCCCGTGCTCTCGACGACGATGTCAACGCCGAGCGCCTTCCACGGCATGGCCGCGGGGCCTTCCTTGACGGCGAGGCATTTGATCTTGATGCCATTGACGACGAGGACGTCATCCTCGGCGACGGTCGGCGCGGACTTCTCGCTCGTCACGGTGCCGGGGAACCGGCCCTGGGTCGAGTCGTACTTCAGCAGGTACGCGAGGTTGTCGGCGGGCACGATGTCGTTGACGGCGATGACGTCGATGCCTTTGCCGAGTAGCCCTTGATCACAAATCGCGCGGAACACGAGCCGGCCGATGCGTCCGAATCCATTGATACCAACTTTGATTGCCATTGTAGTAGTCTCCTATTTTGCTTCTGGGTTTCTATGCAGTGGGCGCGGATGCTACCAAACCCGCCCCCACCGTCAAATAAAAACTCCGAGCAAATCGCGCGCGAAGACGCGAAACGGGGATTTGGTGTACGCAGGGCGATTCCAGTTATTATCACACTTTGCAAAATGTGATAATGACCATTAGGGGTGTCTCGGCCTGGTTTTCGTGTGTTTCGCGCTGGCTTCTACCTGCTGTTGGCGATGCCGAAAACGTCACGGATGGCTTCGAGGTATTTCATGCCGTGGCGCTGGTCAGGCTCCAGATAACTGCCTTCGGTCCATTCGTTCCAACAGTTGATGTTGAAGATGCGCGGACCACCGGGCTTCGCGAGGAGACGACGCTTGGTCATCGCCAGCGCTTCCTTGAATCGCTCGGGCGTGTTGCCGGCGATGGTGTTCGTGAACGGATAGCCAAAGTTACCAAACTCGTCGTCCTGACAGGCGCGCGGGCTGGAGTCCCAGCCCATCGTCACGTTCGGGTAGTACGGCACGTCGAACTTCCGGTCGGCCTCGTTCCAGTATCGGAAATAGGCGTCGCGGGCTTCGTTGTAGTCGGTCTGTAATTTCGGCAGCATCACGTGGTGAATCCAGACGTAGGAGGTGACGGAATCGAAGCCGAGGTCTTTGACCAGCTTGACGGGATCGGCGGGAACTTTCTCGACTGGCAACACGGCGCGTCCCCAGACGACTGCGTTGAGGTGCAGCCCCGGTAGGCCGGCGGCCACGGCTTTGGCGCGGAATTTGTCGAGCGCGGCGCGCGTGGCCTCAACCGAGCCGAAGCCTTCCATCAATTTCGTCAGGTCGTAGAACGAGAAGTACGGTTTGCCGTCAATCCGCCAGTAGGACAGATGTTTGAAGTACGAGCGGATGACGTGGTTGCAAATCTTCTCGAAATTCTCCGGCGTCACGATGCCGGGGTAGAGTATCTTGCGTTCAGTGCCGCGTTTGTATGGATGGATCTCCTGCCAGTCGTGGTTGGCCCACATGAAGGCGAACTTGATGCGCGAGTTGTTCTTCGCCTTCAGGAAACCGATGTCAATCGGCCGGTCGAGGAACGGGCCGTCGTTGTAGTAGTACCAATCGAAGATGAATGCATCAACACCGTGGGCGGCGGCGGCGGCGATCTTCCGCTCCATGAGTTTCGGGTCCGACTCGTCAGTGTAGCCCCAAAGCGGCACGTTGGGCTGGTGATGGCCCGGGAAACGCGGTTTGGCGGCCTTCACGAGTTCCCATTCCGACCAGTCCTTGCCTTTGGTTTTCACGTTGCGCGGATCGCCGGGATGGTAGTTGCCGAAATAGTAACTGGTCACTGTGATCCGCGGTTGAGACGTGACGGATGACAGCGCGATGGCCGTTGTTTCCTGAGTCGCCACGGAAACATTGTCGAGACCCGGCGTGGATTTGGCGGCGGAGAAGGTGATGATGATGGTCGCGCCGGCGGGAACACCTTCGGCGACAAGTTTGTGTTTCGTTCCGACAGTGAAATCACCGGCAGCGAGTTGCATGAGGTCGGCGTTGAGGATCGAGGCGTTCAGGAGCACGTCAGGCTTCCACGGCTCGGAGACATCGAACGTGAGCGTGACGTCGGAAGCTTTATCGAGGACACCAGCGTTTTGCCGGAAGAAACCGAGGTTGGAGACATTGCACGTCGGCGGGGTCGCGCCGCGCTTAGCGTGCACTGCGTAATTGCCGCTTGAGCCGAGCCATCCCTTCGGCACGCCGGCGTACCAAGCATCTTGTCCTTGAGCCATTCCAGTGAGGTCGCTGAAGTTGCCGTTGACGACGTTCAATCGCGGCTGGGTCATCTGCGCGCCGACGTTTGTGCGCCAATCGTGGAGTTGTTTGCGAAGCTGGGCGGCCTTCTCCGGCATTTTGGTTGCGAGGTTGTTCTCCTCGCCGATGTCATCTTTCAGGTTGTAAAGTTCGACGCGGTTGTCCTCGAAGAACTCGATGAGTTTCCAGTTGCCCACACGCAACGAACCCGCTGGTTTCACACCGGAATGATAGTGTGGGAAATGCCAGAACAAGGCGTCGCGTTGCAGTGAGCCGGTGCCCTTGAGCAATGGCGTCAGGCTCAGGCCGTCTTGGTGCTGCGTCGGACGAGGCAGCAGGCCGGCAATGTCGAGCAACGTCGGGTAGAGATCGTTGCTGATGACGGGCACGCTGGAAGTGCTGCCCGGTCTCGTGATCCCCGGCCACTTGATGATAAGAGGCACACGCGTGCCGCCTTCGTAAAGCGTGGCCTTGCCGGCGCGAGCAGGCGCGTTGTCGGTGGCGGTGACCACGCCTTTGCCCTGCCGAATCGAGCGCAGGCCGCCATTGTCGGAGGTGAAGATGACAACGGTGTTGCCGGCGATGCCGAGTTCATCCAGCGTCGCCAAGATCCGGCCGACAGATTTGTCGAGTGCTTCGATCATCGCCGCCATGGTGGGATTGTTTTGGCCCGCGCGCGGCGCTTTCTTCCGGTATTCTTCCGTCAGTGTTTTGTCGGCCTCGTGCGGCACGTGAACGGTGTGGTGACAGAGATAGGCGAGGAACGGCTGCTTGGCATGCGACCGCATAAACTCAATGACGGCATCGGTGAGTTGGGCCACGTTCTTGTCGTGGTGGTTCTTCGCCGGCGCGGCGGGAACCACGACGTCGAAGCCTTGCTTGTCCGGTGTGAACGGTGGGTCACCGAGATGCCATTTCCCGAACTGCGCGGTGGCATAACTCGCTTCCTTCAGCGTCTCGGCAAAGGTCACTTCCTCCAAGGGCAGGTGCCGCGTCCAGTTAGGCTCGCTGAGTCTGGTGTTGGGCTGGGGCTTGCCTCCGATAACGTGGGTCAGATGCAGGCGCGCGGGATATTTCCCGGTCAACAGGCTCGCGCGCGTCGGCGAGCACACGGAGCACGCCGCGTAAGCATCCGTGAACCGCATCCCGTCAGCCGCGAGCCGGTCAATGTTTGGCGTTTTGTAGAATGTGCTGCCGCAACAACTGAGGTCCCGCCAACCCAAGTCATCAATGAGGAAAAAAATGATGTTGGGCGGAGTCGTCGCTGCGTCAGCCATCGTCAACAGTCCGATGACGATGAGCGCGAACACAGTGACAATTCTCGGAGCAGTGTTCTGTTTCATGGTTATCGTGACGGTTTGACTTCCGTTTCCCAGTCGGCAAGCAACTTCTTGAGTCGTGCGACCTCAGCGGGCTGGTCGGCGAGCAAGTTGGTTTGCTCGCCGGGATCGCGGTCGAGATCGAAAAGAAACTCCTCCACACGCGGGCCTTTCGTTTGGGAAACATATTTGCGGGAGCCATCTCGGACTGCGCGCCACGTGTTTTCGCCGCGGCGTCCGCGCCAGAACAACGCGCGCGCCGGGACTTTGCCGCCCAAAATGTCCACGCCATCCCACGGACGCAGCGGTGTCACGTCAGCCGCGCGTGCTATGGACGCCGTGAGATCGAACGTCGCCGCCGGCGTGGCGTTCTCAGTTCCTGCCGGCAAGACGCCCGTCCAGCGGACGATGCACGGGACGCGGATGCCGCCCTCAAATGTTGTTCCCTTGATGCCGCGCAAACCGCACGGACGCGCGCTGGCGGTGCCGCCGTTGTCGCTGACGAAGACGACGAGCGTGTTGTCGGGAAGCGCATCAAGGATACGACCGACGGCTTGGTCCATCCGCTCGATCATCGCGGCATAAACGCGCGGGTCGGCATTGCCTTGTTTCCAGCGATCCGGTGCAGCAGGCGCTTTGTCGTCCGGTCCTTGGAATGGCGCGTGCGGCGCAGTGAAGGGCACATACAGGAAGAACGGCTTCTTTGTCTTCCGCAACCAGCGCACGGCGTCGTCGGCAATCAAGTCGGTGAAGTAACCTTTGCGTTTGACGGGCGCGCCGTTGAACCGCAGCATCACTTCCGTTGCCTTTGCTTCCTCGACGTGGTGGAAGTAGTCTATTCCGCCGCCGACACAGTAGAACGCGTGATCGAATCCATGTTGGTTTGGCGCGAAGTGGTCGTCGTAGCCGAGATGCCATTTGCCGATGAGCGCGGTGGCGTAACCGGTGGCGTGGAGCAAACGGCTGATGGTCGGCTCGGTGGCGGGCAGGCCGAGTTGGTGTTGTGCAGCCAGTCGAGCGGCATCATCGTAGCGGCCGACACCGCCGATGCCGATAGCACACTCCAGACCGCCGACGCGCTGCTGGTAGCGGCCCGTGAGGAACGCGGTGCGTGTCGGCGAACACTCCGGACCGTTGGCGTAGAACCGGGTGAACCGCACGCCTTCGCGCGCGAGCTGGTCGAGCCGCGGCGTGCGGATATCTTTCGCCCCGTAACAACCGAGATCGCCGTAGCCAAGATCATCGGCAAGGATGAAGGCAACATTTGGTTTAGCTTGGATGCCACAACTAAACAGCATCACGGCGGAGCAGAGGATGAGGAGTTTCATCATGTTCGCCATTCTACTACGATTTGTCTGCCTTGCCACTCTACTCGGCGTGTTGTAGTCTCGCGACAGTTCCGCATGAACAAGACCATTCTCGCCATCGGCGCGCACTACGACGATTGCCCGTTCGGCATTCCGGGCATTCTGTTGCAGGCGGTGCGCCGACATTACCGCGTCGTCATACTCAACATCATCGGCGATTACTCGGCGTGGGCGCCGGTCAAGGGACGCGCGGAGCAGTTGGTCGAAACCAGTATCAGCCACGCGCGCGAGCGCGGCATGGAGATGAAGTTTCTGAAATATGCCTCGATGCAGTTCGAGGCCAACGCCGAGACGAAACAGGCGGTGTCCGACGTAGTCGCCGAGGTGAAACCGGAGGTCGCGTTCATGTTGTGGCATCAGGATCGTCATCCCGACCACGAGGTCGCCGCGGCGATTTGCAAAGCGGCGTTGCGCGGCGTTCGTCGCATATACGCCTATGACAACGGCCCCGGCCACACCATCGGTTTCGAGCCGAACACGTTCGTGGACATCACGACCGAATGGCAATCGGCGATGGAATGGCTCGGCGGCTTGATGGCGTTCGTCCACAAACGTCCTTTCAATCCGCAACTGCTCGATGGAGCGTTGGCCACGAAGGAAACGCTGGCCCGTTATCGCGGCCTCACTTGCGGCGTCAAATACGCCGAGGCGGTCTGGGCGAGCCGTGCGTATCCGACCGAGATTTTCTGATGCGACGTCGAATCTTTGTTGTGGCCTTGTGTGTCGCCACAATCGCCGGCGCGGAAGAGTGGTTCGCGCCGTTCCAGCGCGTGGGCGAGTACAAGCCGAAAGGGCCGACGCATTGCTTCCGCCAGTTCAACATTGATTGGAGTTGGATCGCCCGCGGGCCGGACCACGTGAGCGAGTTTCTCAGCGAGGCCGATCCCGTCGCGCTGGCGGAGTTTTGCCGGCAAATGCACATTGATGGCACGGTTGTCATGGCCGTGCCGCATCACGGGTATTGTTCCTACGAAACGCGCGTCGGGGCGAAGTTTCCCGGCATGAGAGGCGATTGGTTTGGCCGGACCATCGAGGAACTACACAAACGCAAGATCGCCGCGTTCGGCTACGTCACGCTGAACTGGAACTGGAAATTCATGCGGGAGAACGCCGACCGTGACTTCATTCACGGGAAGGTGGACCCGTATGGTGTTCGCCAAATCATTTGCCTCAACGCGCCCGGCTACCTCGAACTCGTCGAAGCCTACACGCGTGAGGTGCTCGAAAACTATCCGGTGGACGGGATGCGCTGGGACATACTGGTGTCGGCAAAGAACTACGGTCTTCACCCGACATCGAATTGCGCATGCGCGGGATGCAAACGGCTGTTTCGAGAGATGTACGGGCAGGAACTGACCCGGTGGGAAGACTTCGACGAGCGACGTCACATGGATTTCTATCTGGCCACCACGCGGCGGGCGGTCGAGCGGCTGCACGCGTTATGCAAACGCATCAAACCGTCGGTGGAAATCTGGCAGAACTGCCTGAACAGTTACCACGACAACGACCTGAACTTGGGGCGTTTGCTGGATATCGCCTACAATGAATTCGGCGACCCGTTCCGGCTGCTGCTGGTCAAGGGAGCAACCGGCAAACCCGCCGCCATCAACGGCCTGATGAACAAGGACAGTCCGACTCCGGGACAACCACTGAAGCCGCTTGACCATCGCGAGTGGAGGACCTGCCTCGCGCTTGGCGGGCGCTGTTACTCCTACTACGGCCACAAGCTCACGAATCCGAGAACGGTGCTGCCCAACGACACGATGCAGGTGTGGTTCCGCGAGCAACTGGCCCCCTTCTACAAGATGGTCAGCGAGATTGAGCCGTGGCTGCAAGATGCCGTGCCGGTGTCACACATCGGCATCGTGTTCTCCGAGCGGACGCGATTTCAGTTCCCGAAATACGACCGCGCGGCTTACGTCAAGATGATGGAGCCGATTGCCAATGCTTGTCTCCAGCGCAGCACGCCGGTGGAGTTCCTCAACGCTCTCGACTTGGACAAACCGCTCACGCGTTTCAAGCTCTTGATCGCGCCGCTCACGTCCGGCCTCAACGACGGCGAACTCGAATGTCTGCGGCGCTACGCCCGCGACGGCGGCAATCTTCGGGTCGGTGGCGACGCGCTCCCCGACTCGACGGAACTGGTTGAGCGGTTGGCGGGGTCAGCGCCCGTTGTCGTACAACCGCCAGAGAGTCGCGTCATTCTCACG
>CAZNOK010000028.1:0-33606 GCA_964574605.1 uncultured Verrucomicrobiota bacterium | reverse complement strand
CTACAAACCCGGCGACGGCGTCCGCGATGCCGAACTGCTCGGCATCGGCAAGGGCGCGACCTATTTTGACGAACGACTCATCGAACTCCAGCGCGAGTACGCCCGCCAGTTGCTCACGCACGTCAATCCGCACACCGGCCGCGCCTACCGCGACGAATCGGCTGTCGCCATCGTCGAGTTCGTCAACGAGAACTCGCTCGTCGAGGCTTGGTTCAGCAATCGCCTCAACGGCACGCAGACGAAGAAGGCAAGCGGCACGTGGCACGACATTCCGCCCAGCTACGCGGAGGCGCTGACGAAGAAGTATAATGCATGGCTGACACGCAACCGAATTCCCGTTGTAGATGAAACAATTGTTTCACTCAAAACGGGGATTCCAAAAACGGTGCCGAGGTTGCGCAAGGAGGAGTTTGGGAAGGCCGATGCCAAACGCTTCGCCGCCGAAGCGGAGTTTTACATGGAAATCGAGCGCGGCTACTTCCGCGACATGGCGAGGTTTCTTCGCGACGACCTCGGTGTGAAAGCATTGCTCATCGGCAACAGCGACCACGGACACTACAACTCTTGTTATGCGCTGGTCGCGTCGCTCGCGCAACTCGATGTCGTGGACGGTCACATTTACTGGCAGCATCCGAACTACATCACTGACCCCAAGACAGGCCGTCGCACGGGGTTCAAGATTCCGAACACGGCAATGGTGGACGACCCCCAGCATTCCACGGCCGTTCAACTGTCCCGCACGCCGGTGGTTGGCAAGCCGTACACAGTGTCCGAGGCCAACCATCCGTTCCCGCACGAGTACGCCGCCGAGGGTGTGCCGATTCTGGCCGCCTACGCCGCGTTGCAGGACTGGGACGGCATCTTCTGGTACACGCTCGGCCATCAAGACGTAAGCACGATGGAGAATAGCGGCCTCGCCTTTTTCGATTTCGCGAAAGATCCAGTCAAACTCAGCCAGATTGCCGCCGGGGCGTTGGTGTTCCTGCGTGGCGACGCGCACCCGGCGCAACGCACTGTCAGCCGCACGTACAGCCGCGAGCAAGTCATTGAAAGCCTCCGCCTGCCGAGTAGTGAAAGGCCGTACTTCACGCCCGGGTTCCCGCTGGCATTGCCACTGGTGCACGCTGTGCGTGTGGCGTCCTTCGAGGGGCCGCCGACGGGCAAATTTGAACCGATAACCGGTGACGCATTCGTGTCTGACACGGGCCAACTGGCGTGGCGGAAAGGTTTGGTGACGATTGACACGGCACGTTCGCAGGCTGTTGTCGGACGCGGCGGCGGTCAGACGAAGAACCTGCGCACGGAACTTCAGACGCCATTCTGTGCCGTCACACTCGGCGCGCTCGACGACAAGCCGATTGCTTCCGCCGCGCGATTATTGCTGACCGTTGGCGCGCGTGTCGCGAACACCGGTATGGTTTGGAATGAAAAGCGCACCTCGCTGGACAAATGGGGCGCCGCGCCGGCGCGAATCGAACCTGTAACTGGCAAGATCATACTCACTGGTCTGGAGTCAGTGCGCGCTGTCGCAGCGCAACCGCTCGATGGCGCCGGTCAGCCGCTCGGTCGCCCGATTGGGCTGAAACAAGCTGAGGGCGGCTGGGCGTTCGATCTTGGCCAACCGCCGACCACGTGGTTCGTCGTCAATGTCAGACGGTGATCGGGGATGGAGCGCCGCCGTCCCGGCGGTGTTCCTCGAACTGGTGGTTTACATTTGCCGGTTGTTCTGGGTATAATTCGGCCACCACTTCAGGAGGCACGTGAAAGAGAAAAAAGAAGCTTGGGGTTCGCGGATCGGCGTGATTCTCGCCGTCATCGGCAGCGCGGTGGGACTTGGCAACTTCCTGCGGTTCCCCGGCAAGGCGGCCCAATACGAGGGCGGCGCATTCATGATTCCGTATTTCATTGCGCTCTTTCTGCTGGGGTTGCCGATCGCGTGGGCGGAGTGGACGATGGGGCGTCACGGCGGTGCGCACGGCCACAATTCGCTGCCCGGCATTTTCCGCGTGGTCTGGCGGAGCAAGCTGGCGCCGTATTTTGCGGTGATCGGGTTGTTGATACCCGTGGCGATCTACATGTACTACGTCTATATCGAGGCATGGTGCCTAGGCTACGCGTGGAAATTCGCCACTGGTTCCATGGCGCTCGGCGCGGACAAGTCGAAGTACTCGGAGTTCTTCGCGCAATACGTCGGCCTCAACGCGCACGGCAGCGCGTTCAGCCTCTCCGGTGGATGGTCGAACTCGGTGTTGGTGCCGCTGTTGATTTGTTTCGCGCTGAACTTCGTAATCATCTACCGCGGCCTGAGCAAGGGGATCGAGCTGTTCTGCAAGTGGGCAATGCCGGCGTTGATTCTCTGTGCGTTCATCGTGTTGGCGCGTGTCCTGACGCTCGGGACACCAGACCCGGCCAAACCGGACCAGAGCGTGGTGAACGGGTTGGGGTTCATGTGGAACCTCGGCTGGGGCGGCAAGACGGTCTGGCAATCGCTGGCCAACTCCCAGATGTGGCTCGAGGCGGCGGGACAGATTTTCTTCTCCTTGTCGGTCGGCTTCGGCATCATCACGTGCTATGCCAGCTACCTGAAACCGAAGGACGACATCGCGCTCAGCTCCTTGACCGCCTGCTCCGGCAACGAGTTCTGCGAGGTGGCGCTCGGCGGCCTCATCACCGTGCCGGCGGCGTTCGTGTTCCTCGGCACGGTGGGTGTCATTGAGGCAACGAAGTCAACGTTCAACCTCGGCTTCATGACGCTGCCGATGATTTTCAATACAATGCCGCTCGGCCAATTCGTCGGCGCCGTGTTCTTCACCCTGCTGTTTCTCGCGGCGCTGACCAGTTCGATCTCGATGCTCCAGCCCGCGATTGCGTTGCTGGAGGAGGGACTTGGCCTCGGACGGCGGGCGTCGGTTGCGATTCTTGGTTTCGTTTCCGTGGTTGGGACAGCGTTTGTCGTTTATTTCTCGAAGGATGCAGTGGCACTCGATACGTTCGACTTCTGGGTTGGATCGGTCTGCATCTACGTGCTCGCGACGATACAGGTGA
This sequence comes from uncultured Verrucomicrobiota bacterium, assembly GCA_964574605.1. GTDB lineage: Bacteria > Verrucomicrobiota > Verrucomicrobiia > Palsa-1439 > Palsa-1439 > CAIKAP01. The sequence continues at coordinate 30,561 of CAZNOK010000028.1, read as the reverse complement.
TTCTGTTCGGTTGGGTCATGGGAGTTGAACGAGGTTTCGAGGAATTGAAACGCGGAGCCGAGATTCGGATCCCCAAACTTGTCATGTACATCATCAAATACGTCTCGCCGGCGTACCTGTTGACGGTGTTTGTCGTCTGGCTGTTCCAAACGGCAGGCACGTATGTCCGCAAAATTGGCAGCGACCCGGTGGTGGCGGGTTCGGTGGGGTTCATTGTGCTGGTGTTCGTCTTTTTCCTGTTGATCACCGCCCAATCGGTCCGTCGCTGGAACAAGCTTCACCCGCTCGATAAGGAGGTCGGCCAATGACGCTCAGCGGTTGGATTGTGATGATTTTGTCAGTCGGTTTTGTGACGGGGCTGTTGATGTGGTGTGTTTGGCATGTCATGAAGGAGCCGGAGGCGCCGGAGCACATGCACGCTCAGGACGAGATTGACACGCGCGACAAGGAGTAAGGGAACACCCTTGCCAAGCGAATCGGCGGCGTGATACAAGCTCACCCATGGTGAAACAACAGCAAACGATCAAGCGCGCCGTCAGTTTTTCCGGCATCGGCATCCACACGGGCGACAAGGTCAGCATGACGTGGAAACCCGCGCCCGTGGACCACGGCATCAAGTTTGTCCGCGCCGACCTCGAAAGCAAACCCGCCATCGAGCCGCTTGCTGCGAACATCGGCGATGTGACGCGCTGGACCACGATCCAGTCCGGCAACGTCGTCGTCCACACCGTCGAGCACGTGCTCGCCGCGCTCTCGGCGTTTGGCATTGATAACATGTTGATTGAACTCGACGGCAACGAACCGCCCGTTGCCGACGGCAGTTCGAAGGAATTTGTCCGGATGATTCACGAAGCCGGCATCCAGCCGCTGGAAGGCAAACGCGAAACGTTCGCGCCCCCGCAACCGCTCTACGTCGAGAAGGATGGCGCGCTGGCGATCGTGTTGCCGTGCGACCACCTGCAGGTCAGTTGCACCATTCAATACGGCAAGCCCGGCCTCGACGCGCAATACCTCAGCCTCGCCATCACCCCGGAGACGTTCGAGACGCAGGTGGCAGGCGCGCGCACGTTCGCCTTCTTCGAGGACCTGCACTACCTGATGGACAAAGGCCTCATCAAGGGCGGCAGTTTGGAGAACGCTGTCCTCATCCGCAACGAGACCATCCTCGCGACCGAACCATTGCGCTACCGCGACGAGTTTGTCCGGCACAAAATCCTTGATATTGTTGGTGATCTTTCATTGTTGGGCTGTCCGTTGGCCGCACACGTCGTCGTCATCCGACCGAGCCACGCGCTCAACGCTGAACTGACGCAGGCGCTCACGACGCTGATGGAGAAAGAGAAACCCGCCGCGCCCGCCGAGCCGTTTGTCCCCGCGATGCCCGCGATGCCGAGCAAGGAAGTCGCTCTCGACATCATTCGCGTCATGGGCGTCCTGCCGCACCGTTACCCGTTTCTCATGGTGGATCGCGTCCTCAAGGTCGAGGCCGACAAAGTCGTCGCGCTCAAGAACGTCACGGTGAACGAGCCATATTTCCAAGGTCATTTCCCCGGCCATCCGATCATGCCCGGCGTGTTGCAACTCGAAGCGATGGCCCAAGTTGCAGGCGTGTTGATGATGCGCCCCGGCGAGAACACCAACAAGGTTGCCTACTTTATGAGCGCGAACAACGTCAAATGGCGCAGGCCCGTTCGCCCCGGCGATCAGCTCATCATCGAGGTCACGATGGGCAAGATGCGCGGCAAGATCGGCAAAGCCAACGGCGTCTGCAAAGTCGGCGACGAAGTCGTCAGCGAAGCCGAAGTGATGTTCACCATCATGGACAAGTAGGTTGACCTGACCGGTAAAAGACTGTATAAAGACAGTATGACAACCGTTACACTAACCCAGGCTCGCGCCAACCTCGGCAAACTCTGCGAACGCGCCCGCAAAGGCGAGGAGGTGGGCATCATTGCCGGCGACCAAGTGATTCAGTTGCAACCGGTCGAGGTGCGCGTAGCGCGGCCCGGTGAGGTCACGCTGATTCCGTTGGATGGCGATTACGTGATGCGGGAATACGGCCTGACCGAACGCGAGTGGCGGCTCTTCCAGAAACGCGAAAAGGCGCGCCATGCCAGCGACAAACAGGCGGGGCGGATCGTCACGTTCAAAGGGCGGTTTGACCCGGCGCGACTCGATTGAAAAACATCGAGTTCGACCGCGGGTTGCTGGATCGGCTCCGCGCCTTGCCGAAAGGACGGCGGCGCGAGATAGGCGAACTGATCGCCGCCGTGCAGGCTGCGTTCGGCCAGCCACATCAACACATGGGGACGGGACTGCGCAAGCTCCGCCAACGCCATTACGAGATTCGTTTGGGTTTGGATCAGCGGCTCGTCTTTGAAGATCGGGGCGACGCTCTGCACTTCAAACTGCTTGGCAGTCACGACGACGTGAATCGCTTTCTTCGCGGACTTCGCTAACCACAAACCAACTGCCGGAGGACGAACGGCAGGATGCCGCCGTGACGGTAGTACTCGACTTCGATCTGCGTGTCTATCCGGCACATCACCGGCACTCGCTTCTTGCCATTGATCACCAAGGTCAACTCCTGTCGGGGTTTCAAGGCGTTGCTCAAGCCGATGATGTCGAATGTTTCCGAGCCGTCAATCGCTAGAGGTTCCTTCAACTGGCACGGCAGGACGCCCATGCCGACGAGGTTGCTCCGGTGGATTCGCTCGAAACTCAACGCCAGCACCGCTTTCACGCCGAGCAGGCGCGTGCCTTTCGCGGCCCAGTCGCGCGAGCTGCCAGTGCCGTACTCTTGTCCGGCGAAGACGACCAGCGGCGTGCCGCGTTTCTGGTGCTTCATCGCGGCGTCGTAGATCGGTACGATGTTGCCATCAAGTTTCGTCACGCCGCCCTCGGTGCCGGGGGCGAGGAGGTTCTTGATGCGGACGTTGGCGAATGTGCCGCGCGTCATCACGCGGTCGTTGCCGCGACGCGCGCCGTAACTGTTGAAGTCGGCGGGCGCGACGGCATTGGCGATCAAATATTTCCCGGCGGGCGAATCCTTCTTGATGTTGCCGGCGGGGCTGATGTGGTCGGTGGTGACGCTGTCGCCGAACATGCCTAGGGCGCGGGCCCCACGGATGTCAGCGATGTGGCCGGGCTGCATAGTAAAGTTCTCGAAGAACGGCGGCTCTTGGATGTACGTACTCTTGGCATCCCATTGATAGACGTTACCGACGGAGGATGGGACGTCGTTCCACGCCGGGCTGAGCTTGGCGAAGTCGGCGTAGAGTTGCCGGAACATTTCCGGAACAATTGCTGACGCCATCGCGTCGCGAATTTCGGCGGCGGTCGGCCAGATGTCGCGGAGATAAACGCCGTTGGCAATCGGTTCGCGCGTCAAATCAATGTCCACGCGCCCCGCAAGGGCAAACGCGACGACGAGCGGCGGCGACATGAGGAAGTTGGCTTTGACGTGCTGGTGGACGCGCGCCTCGAAGTTGCGGTTGCCGGAGAGAACGCTGGCGGTGACGAGATCGTTTTTCAGAATCGCTTCCTCGATGGCGGCGGGCAATGGCCCGGAATTTCCGATGCAGGTGAGACAGCCGTAGCCGACGACTTGGAAACCGAGCTTGTCGAGATACGGTTGGAGGCCGGTCTTGGCGAGGTAATCGGTGACGACACGCGAGCCGGGCGCGAGCGAGGTCTTGACGTGCGACGGCACGCGAAGTCCGTGTTCGACGGCTTTCTTGGCGAGCAAGCCCGCGGCGAGCATAACGCTGGGATTCGAGGTGTTGGTGCAACTGGTGATCGAGGCTATGACAACGGAGCCGTGGGTGACGCCTCCGCTGGTGTGCGGCGGGAGGAACTCGGCGGACTTGTGTTTGAGTTCGCTGAGTTCAATACGATCCTGCGGGCGTTTCGGCCCAGCGACGCTCGGTTGAACGGTGGAGACGTCAAGTTCGAGGTCAACGCTGTAATCAATCTGGCCTTTGCCCGGCATGCCGAACATTTGCTGAGCTTTGAAGTAGTTCTCGAATGCGGCGCATTCGGCATCGGTGCGGCCCGTGGCGCGCATGAAGGCGATGGTCTCGGCGTCAACAGGGAAGAACCCCATCGTGGCACCGTATTCGGGTGACATGTTGGCCACGGTGGCGCGGTCGGCCACACTGAGCGCAGCGGCGCCGGGGCCGTAATACTCGACGAATTTGCCAACGACTTTGGCCTTGCGGAGCATTTGGGTGACGTGCAAGGCGAGATCGGTGGCGGTCACGCCTTCGCGGAGCGCGCCGGTGAGGTGGACGCCGACGACTTCGGGCGTGAGGAAATAGACAGGCTGACCGAGCATTCCGGCTTCAGCTTCGATGCCGCCGACACCCCACGCGACAATGCCGATGCCGTTGATCATTGTGGTGTGGGAATCGGTGCCGACGAGGGTGTCAGGGAAGTAAAGGTGGGAGGGACCTGAGTGCCCCGACGGTCGCGGCGCTGAGGCCGCTCCCACATTCATTGAGAGGACGCCTTTGGCGAGGTATTCGAGGTTCACTTGGTGGATGATGCCGATGCTGGGGGGAATGACTCTGAAAGTCTTGAACGCTTGCTGGCCCCATTTGAGGAATTGATAACGCTCGCGGTTACGTTGGAATTCCATCGCAAGATTCTTTTGGAGCGCGTCGGCCGAGCCGGAGAAGTCGGTTTGGACGGAGTGATCAATCACGAGGTCGACCGGTACCAGCGGTTCGATCATGTTCGGGTCTTTGCTGAGTCGCGCAACAGCGGAGCGCATTGCGGCGAGGTCAACGAGCAGCGGCACGCCGGTGAAGTCTTGGAGCAAGACGCGCGCGACGACGAACGGAATCTCTTCCGGTGCCGGCGATTTCGCGTTCCACGCCGCGAGCGTGCGGACATCGCGCTCGGTGACTTTCTGGCCGTCCACGTTACGGAGGACGGATTCGAGGACGATACGGATGGAGACGGGCAGCCGCGAGATATTGCCAAGCCCGGCTTGTTCGAGCGAGGGCAACGAGTAAAGGTGACCTGTGCGTCCAGCGCCGAGGTCGAAGCTTTGAAGTGAATTGAAGATGTTGTGCATGAGTCGCGGCATTATACGCAGGCAATTTCGCCTTGTCCACGGCGCTCAGAAGTCGTAAACAGGCGGCATGAGCACACGAATCAGTCGTCGTCGGTTTCTCCACTCTGCCACGATCGCCACGGGAGCCGCGCTGTTTGCCGGGCCGGCGCTATTGCGCGGGCAGAATCTCAATAACAAACTCAATGTCGCCATCATTGGCGCCGGCGGACGCGGCGGCGGTAACATGACCGAGGTCGGCAAGACGGAGAACATCGTCGCGCTTTGCGACGTGTTTGCGGGGAACCTCGCCAAGGCTGCTGAGAAATTTCCGAAGGCGAAGCATTACTCCGACTTCCGGAAGCTGTTCGACGACGCGAAGAGTTTCGACGCTGTCGTGGTCAGCACGACGGAACACACGCACGCGTTGGCGGTGATGCGGGCGTTGAAGCACAACAAGCACGTGTATTGCGAGAAGCCGCTCACGCACGACGTTTATGAGTGCCGGCAGATTCGTGAGACGTTGCGCGGGCTGAAGGTCGCCACGCAGATGGGAACGCAGATCCACGCCGGCGACAATTACCGTCGCGTGGTCGAGTTGGTCCAGACCGGCGCGATTGGCCCGGTGCGCGAAGCCCACGTCTGGGTGGATCGCACGTGGGGCCGGCAGAGTCCGGAGGACGCGATGAAATACAAAGACAGGGTTAGCACGCAGGAACGACCGACGGAATCCGAGCCGGTGCCGGAAGGCTTGAATTGGGAACTGTGGATCGGTCCCGCGCCGTTCCGTCCGTTCAATTCGATCTATTGGCCCGGCTCGAAGTGGTATCGTTGGTGGGACTTTGGAAACGGGACGATGTCGGACCTCGGCAGCCACTGGAACGACCTGCCGTTTTGGGCGCTGAAGCTCGACGCGCCGCTGACGATTGAAGCTGCCGGGCCACCGTCACATCCAGAGATTGCGCCGGCCACTATGAGTGCGACCTACACGTACGGCGCGCGGGGTAATCTGCCGCCGGTGACGCTGACGTGGTATCAGGGGCAGATGAAGCCGAAGCAGTTTACCGAAAGCAAAATCCCGCTGTGGAAGAGCGGCGTGTTGTTTGTTGGCGACAAAGGGATGTTGCTCTCCGATTATATGAAACACACGCTGTTGCCGGAGGCACAATACAAGGACTTCAAACGACCTGAACCGTTTATCGCGAAGTCGCTCGGCCATCATGCGGAGTGGATTGACGCTTGCAAGACCGGCAAGCCGACGACGTGCAACTTCGAGTACTCCGGCGGGATCACCGAAGCCAACCACCTCGGCAACGTCGCCTATCGCCTCGGCAAGAAACTCGAATGGGACAGCGTTGCCCTCAAGTCCAAGAACTGTCCCGAAGCCGATGCGCTTATTCGTCGTCCGTATCGAAAAGGATGGACGTTGGTATGAAGAACCCGGTCTGCACAATAGCCGGAGCACTGCTTGTTGCGACATGCGTTGCGGAGTCGAGAATTCTTATCGAGGCGGAGTCGTTCGCTAACAAAGGCGGATGGTCGGTTGACCAGCAATTTGTCGAACAAATGGGATCGTCCTATCTGCTCGCGCACGGACTCGGCAAGCCGGTGAAGAACGCTTCGACGAGTGTGAAGGTGGCGGAAGCAGGCGCGTATCGAGTGTGGGTGCGCACAAAGAATTGGGTGCCCGGCGATTGGCAGGCGCCCGGTCGTTTCAAGGTGCGGGTCAACGGCAGCCCGCTCAAGCCCGAGTTCGGCGTTCTCACCGGCTGGCAATGGCAGGATGGCGGCACGGTCAAATTGCCGGCGGGCGACACGCGTATTGAACTGGAAGACTTGACCGGATTCGATGGACGTTGCGATGCCCTTTATTTGACCGCCGACTCCTCGGAGCAACCACCAAACGAACTGAAGGCCCTTCGTCCGTGGCGCGACCGGCTGCTCGGCATTCCCGCGGTTCCGCCATCAGCCGGCAAGTTTGAAGTGGTGGTTGTTGGCGGCGGCATCGCCGGGTGCGCAGCGGCATTGGCCGCGGCGGAACAGGGACTCGCTGTTGCGCTTCTGCACGACCGTCCGATTCTCGGCGGCAACGCGAGCGGCGAAGTGCGCGTCCACACCATTGGCATCACCGGTTATTCGGACCGGATCCTGAAACGAATCAATTCCGAGCATTGGCCGAACGGCTCGGAACTGTCGGTGCTGGATGACAAAAAACGCCACGCTTCGATGGATGCGACGAGCGGTGTCCGCCAGTTCCTTTCTTGGCGCGCGTACGGCGTTGAAACGAGCGGCAACCGAATTGTGCGCGTCAACGCCCGGCACACTGAGACCGGGGAAGTGAAATCGTTTGCCGCGCCGGTGTTCATTGACTGCACCGGCGATGGTTGGATCGGATATTGGGCTGGCGCGGAATACCGTTATGGTCGCGAAGCGCGTGATGAATTTGGCGAGGGTTGGGATGAGCGCGGCGATCAGTGGTCGCCGAAAACTCCCGATAAACGGGTCATGGGCGTTTCGCTCCTGTGGAATTCGATTGCGACTTCCAAACCGACGACATTTCCGTCCGTGCCGTGGGCTGAGCCGGTGGTCAGAACCAACGCCGTTCTCAAGGGCGAATGGTATTGGGAGTACTCCAGCAACGAGCTCGACATGATCAAAGATGCCGAGGAAATCCGCGACCATGTGCTCCGGGCCATCTACGGCACGTTTGCCAATGCGAAGAAGAAACCACAATACGCAAACCACGCGCTCAAGTTCGTCGGCTACATCAGCGGCAAACGCGAATCACGGCGGCTCGTCGGCGACCACACCTACACGCTCAACGATATGATCGAGGGGCGGTCATTTCCCGACTCGGTCGTCACCGAGACGCGCGACGTGGACCTTCACTTCCAGCGACAATACAAGGATCCCTCGTATCCGTATGATTTCCTCTCCACCGCCCTCTTCAAGAAAGTGCCGCGTTATTACATTCCGTTTCGCAGCCTCTACTCGAAGAACATCGAGAACCTCATGATGGCTGGGCGTTGTTTCAGTTGCTCGCACGCGGGGCTGGGTGGCCCGCGCGTCATGAATACCTGCGGCCAAATGGGCGCGGCCACCGGCTACGCGGCGGCGCTCATCAAGAAGCACAAAACCACGCCGCGCGGCGTGTACCAAAAGCATCTTGAGGAGCTTCTACAATTAGTTCTTCCCCCTCCATCAACTGCGCTCGAAGAAAGTGTGGAGAGCGTCCGCCGCAACCAGATCGTGATCTACGCGCCGGGCGATCAGTTGGAGAGAGTTCGCGGGAAATACGAAATCGTTTCGGTCCCATCCGCTGTGCGCGACGCCCTCCGTGTGATCCCGCAACGCGGCAATGCAGCGAAGCCCGCGCCGGGTTATCAGTTCACTGTCAACGCGCCCGTTGAAGTCTGGATCGCCGTCCACAAACGCGGCAAGTTCGCTCTGCCCCATGAGTGGGAAAAGACCGATTCCGTCCTCGAATGGGATCTGGGACCGGATACGATGTATCGCCGGCAATTCCCCGCCGGTATCGTCACCGTGCCCGGCCATTCCGGCAAGGAAGGCAATAGCTACGCTTTTCCACACCTGTGCTTTGTCTGCCCGAGGGGTGCCGTGCCGGCCTCGGGATTTCGCATCACCAACCCGATATTTGAATCGGGCGATTGGGAAAATCTGTTTACACCCGACTTGTCCAACGCGACCTTTCCGAAGGGTATTTGGTACATCGAGAACGGGTTGTTGACGGCATCGGAAGACCAGTGCATCTGGACGAAGAAACAATACGAGAACTTCGCGCTCGACCTCGAATTCAAGATGGGTGACGCGGCCAACAGCGGCGTGGTCGTGTATTGCAGCGACATGAAGAACTGGATTCCGAACTCGGTGGAGATTCAGATTCTCGACGATAACTCGCCGAAGTGGGCGAAGGCCGCGCCGAATTGGAAATGCGGCGGATTGTTTGGTCACTCAGTGCCGATGAAACAGTCGGCGAAGAAGGCCGGCGAATGGAACCGGATGACGATCACGTGCAAAGGTCAACAGATTCGCGTGGTGCTGAACGGCGCGGTCGTCACCGACGCCAACCTGAAGGACTGGACATCTGCGAAGGAGAATCCCGATGGCAGCGATATTCCGCCGTGGCTGAGCAAGCCGTTCGCCGAACTGCCGACGAAAGGCCATATCGGTCTGCAAGGCAAACACGGCGGCGCGCCGATTTACTTCCGCAACGTGAAGATCAAGCTACTCGACTAAGTTATTTCAACTTCGCCAGCGTCTGCTTGATTGCGTCGAAGTTGGGCAACTTCAATGCGTCGTCGTTGATCTCGGCGTATCGGATGACGCCTTGTTTATCCACGACGAACGCCGAGCGTTTGGGAACGCCACCCATGCCGAGATTCTTGTCAGGCAGAAAACTCATATAAGCGCAGCCGTAGGCGATGGCGACTTTGTGGTCGTAGTCGCTGAGCAGCGGTAATGTGATCTTCTCCTTCTGCGCCCAGACTTCCTGCGCGAACGGGTTGTCGCCGCTGATGGCCCAGACTTCGGCGTTGAGTGCGGTGTACTGGTTGAGACCGCCGCTGATCTCGCAGAGTTCCTTCGTGCAGACGCCGGTGAACGCCATCGGGACGAACAACAGGAGGGTGTTCTTCTTGCCGAAATTGTCGGCGAGTTTGAGCCGCTTGAGGCCGTCGGCTTGTTTGGATGAGAGTTCGAACGCGGGCGCCTTGGCTCCGATTTTCAGTGCCATAGTGTTTTCTCCTTTTGTTGAAGGACAGTACACGCGAAATGACGAAAGGCAAACGAATCAAAGGCTGGAAGACGTGCGCTGAAGAACTCTGTCTGCCTGCATCTACTTTTTCGGCTTCGCCGGCTTCTTCGGAGTACGTTTAATGGCCGGCAAACTTCCCGTTGCGCTAATACGCTCGGCAACTTTGCCGTCCGAACTAACGACAGTGACCTTCATCCCTGTCTTGACGTCCACAATCTGAGCGGGCTTGTTGTTCACAACAATCGTTGTGAACATGGTGATGTCATACGTGATTACTTGTTGAGGGTTGCCATCCTTGGCCACCTTGAGAATCAAGTCTTGAAAACTAATCTGCGTCACGGTGCCAGCTATCGTTCCTTTTGCTTGTTCGGCACTGACTGTGGCGGGTGGGGGAGTTGCGGCAGCGGGGCCTGTCGGTTTCGCTGATCTTGCAGGCGCCGTTTTTCCAGTTGTAGGGGGTCTGATGACGATAGTTTGAGCGAGGCGTTTGCCACTCTGGTCAATGGAAGCGACGTTTATCCAGACCGCTTTGCCGGCTTCCAAGTCTCCGTCTTGGCTTTTGACACGAACGAAGTAGTGCATTTTGTCGGTCGGTTTGATGGCGATGGTCTTGGCTCCAACAGTAATAGCTAGGGTATCGTCTTTTTTATGGAAGACACCGAAACAGAAGGAATCTTTCGCGTTGATGGCGCTCGATTTCCAATCATCAGGCAACCTCTCGATGCTGTTGGCGGTGATGACGGTCTGGTCTTGAGAGAACTTGCCATTGACCTTGACCTTGCAACCGTCGGTCAGGACGTTGGCCTTGGCCGGTTTCACTGTTTCAAATGAGGTCGTGCTGCCATACTGGACGGCGGCTTCGGCATTTTTGGCTTTGACAGTGAACACCTTTGCGTCGCGATCCACTTTGGTAACGGTGCCGCTGACGGCGGCTGGAGTGGCGGCGTGGGTGGTGGCGAATGCAACGAACGTCGCAACGAACAGAAGGCGGATCATCATGTGCACAACCTCCTCATGTATCAGTAGCCTTGTCGCATACAATATAAGATGGTGGACGATACAGGACTTGAACCTGTGACCTCTTCCATGTCAAGGAAGCGCTCTAGCCAACTGAGCTAATCGTCCAACCAAAACGCGCGGCATACTACCGGCGAGAGTTCGCGCTGTCAACGGCGGCTTGCGCGCCGCGCCGTCAACCGTTAGGATGAGCAACCTATGCAAATCTGGTTCTACGAAGCATTCGAGGAGGAAGTGACCGCGTTGCGCCGGCATCTGCCGCTGGACATCGAGGCGGGGTTTACTTGGAAAACGATTCAGGAAAGCGGAGAAGCCACGCCCCCGGCGCGGATCATCAGTATTCGAACGCAATCGGCGATTCCGACGACATGGTTCTCGCAGTTGGACGGTGTGCTGGCGCGGACAACAGGCTGGGATCATCTGGTTGGGTTGCCGGTGAAATGCGGACATCTGCCGCTGTACTGCAACCGGGCGGTGGCGGAGCAGGCGATGTTGTTGTGGATGGCGCTGCTGCGGAACCTGCCTCAACAGGTGGCGCAGTTTGCGCGGTTTCATCGTGACGGTTTGACGGGCGCGGAGTGCGCGGGAAAGAATCTGCTGGTGGTCGGCGCCGGGTATGTGGGATCGGAGGTGGTGAAGATCGGCCGCGGTTTGGAAATGAATGTGCGGCGGGTGGACATCATTCCGGAGCGCGCCGACGTGTCCATCGAGGAAGGCTTGCCGTGGGCGGACATCATTGTGTGCACGATGAACCTCACACCGAAGAACCGCGGCTACTTCAACTACTCGCGTCTCAGGCAGGCGCGGCGCGGCGTGGTCTTTGTGAACGTGGCGCGAGGCGAGATGTCGCCGACGGCGGACTTGGCCCGGTTACTGGATGAAGGGCACCTTGGCGGCATGGCGTTGGATGTGTACGAGGACGAAGGCAAGGTGGCTACCGCGTTGCGGTCGGGGCATGGGAGTTTTCCGTTGGCTGGCCGGCCGAATGTGATTTTGACGCCGCACAACGCCTTCAACACGCATGAAGCCGTGGAGCGGAAGGCAGATCAGAGCGTCCAGCAAGTCAGGCATTTTATGGAGCACGGCCGCTTTTTGTGGGAGGCGGTGAACAGGGGTAGTTTTTGACCTTGAAAGTTCTAGTTTTTGAGGTAGTGTATTATTTTGAAATCAGGAATTTCAAAATCCGCTTGCGATAGACCGCGCTTCTGTGCAATCTTGCATTATGCCTACGCGAGCAAGCAAACAGATCAAGGATGTAGAGAATATGAACTCAATTGCTTTTCGTATCGTCGCTCAGGCGACCGGACAGCCAGAACGAGTTAAAAATCCCGCTGCCGTCGCGCTGGGGAAACTAGGGGCCAGCAAGGGTGGCAAGGCTCGGGCAGAAAAGCTGTCGAAAAAGCGGCGCAAGGAGATCGCGCAAGCAGCGGCTACGGTTCGATGGTCTAAAAATCTGCCTGAGCCTGATTAGGCTTCTGAGTCTGGGATGGCATCTGGAACTTGGACATGCCAGTTCCTAGATGATTTTCAATGACCTTATACGCAGCCGTGTTCATTAAGGTGTGCATATAACAGTGATGCACCGTAAGAACCAAATCCTGAAATACCTCATCCTTCTGCCCATTCGCATCTACCGCATTTTCGATTAGTTTAACATTCAGCCCCATCGCAAGGCATTCCTCATAATGAATGTGGCGGTCATGGGTTCTATTCCTTGCGTAATGCGTAAGAGATTTTACAATCTTCCCGGCTTTCTTTTTTGCGTCTGGTTGCCCATTGAACATCACCGCTGCCAGTTGCTGCTTTACAAAGGAATTTGATTGTAAAATGGCATTTTCACAGCGGCTCAAAAACGTCGGGCGATACTGGCCTATGATGGATTGCCAAATCGGAATTCTTGTTGGGTCGTCTTTGACTTCCTTACATGCAGTCCGAAATTCCTTAAGAACTCCATAGGCTGGGACGCCGGCGAGTTGCGGATCTATTGGGCCAAGATTTGAGTGCTTACCAAGCCAAATTTCTTTGCAGGAGCACGAAATCATCGCACCCGCCGACATCGCCATTTGTGGCACGATTGCCCGTATGTCTGGCACGGCATTCGGGCCGGAACGGAACATCTTATGCAAGTAGTCAACGATGGATTGGGTGGAAGTAATTCCGCCTCCCGGCGTATGAATAATCAGGTCAAGACCTTTACTGCGATCTAATTTATGAACGGCCATCATAAAGCCGTTCTTGTCCTCATCGTTAATCTCCGTGCCGCTGACATACGGTTTGGACAGAAACCCTGAATAATAGGCTATTATGTTCCGCCCAGTTTTGGTGTGCAGTTTGCCAAGATAGTCTTTTCTTACAATAGCAATCGCGTTGGTGGCGATTTGTTGGTTCTGCGCCGCGACGGAAAGGAAGTGCCCTTGAGTTGCTTGTATCTGCTGTAGGACTTCGCTCCAATTAGGCATTGGTCACGATAGGGAGAAGTAAGGCGTTAACGCCGTAAGTGGTTTCACTCGGAACCCATTTAAGCGGAGAGGGTTGCTCAAGTGAAAAATTATCATACTCATTTTGCCAAGTAGGAGAAGGTGCAGGAACAAAATACTTGCGGTACTGTTCCTGAATAGTGGACACCTTGCGCTTTTGCTGACGGGTTTTCTTCATCGTGTGGGTCGCTGTTTTCATGGCTTTCACCTGCTGCATTTTAGGCCTTCGGTTTTTGCGTGTCAATTGCGTCTTCATATTTTTCCTACCTCCAAAACTTTGTTGTTGACAATGCTTGCCCGCGCAAGCATATTGTATGTATGAACAAATTGAATACTGAAAGGCGAGTTCAAATCCTTCGTTGTCTTGTCGAGGGCAACAGCATCCGCGCCACTGCTAGAATGGTGGATGTCGCGATTAACAGCGTGGTCAAGCTCTTGATCGAAGCTGGTCGCGCCTGCGCCGACTATCAGAATGAAGTCATGCGCGACCTCAAATGCACAAAGATTCAGTGCGACGAAATATGGTCTTTCGTGTACGCCAAACAAAAGAATGTACCAGAAGAAAAGAAGGGCGAGTGGGGCTACGGCGATGTATGGACGTGGACGGCGATTGATGCCGATACAAAGTTGATTCCCTGCTGGTTGGTGAGCACACGCGACGCGGGCGCGGCGTATGAGTTCATCCACGATCTGAAAAGCCGCCTCGCCAACCGCGTCCAGCTTACAACAGACGGTCATAAGGCGTATCTGCGCGCTGTTGAGGATGCCTTTGGCTGCGAGGTTGACTATGCGATGCTTGTCAAAATGTATGGTGCTCCTCGCGGGGGTGAGACGTACTACAGCCCGGCGACGTGCACCGGCTGCGTTACAATCAAAGTCTCTGGCGACCCGAATCCCAAAGATATTTCCACCAGCTTTGTCGAGCGTCAGAATCTCAGTATGCGAATGGGAATGCGCCGCTTTACCAGACTGACAAACGCATTCAGCAAGAAGGTTGAGAACTTGGAGCACAACGTCGCGCTCTACTTCATGCACTACAACTTCTGCCGGATTCACCAAACTTTGCGCGTAACCCCAGCGATGGAAGCGGGAATCACAGATCATGTTTGGAGCCTCAAAGAAGTGGTTGCCTTAATTGATGTGCATTCAAAATGATACACTACCGTTTTTGACCTTGACTTGGCAGGCGAAAGCGGTAGATATAGGAAACGGAGGAAGGTATATGAAAGCCACATACTGCTGTCTCGCTGCAGTCGTTGCAGGGGCATTGCTATTCACAACGATGCCAGTTGCCTTTGCAGGTCCCAAACCACCTGAACCCCCGCCGTTGGTGAAGCCCAAACCGCCTCCCGCCAATGTCGCGTCGTCAGAAGCATTTCCGCCGCTGCCTCTGCCGGCCACAGCGTTAAAACGCCAGGAGAAAAAGAATCCGCCAGTGCCACCGGTGTTGCTGACGAAGATTCGTACCGACGACCCCGAGGACTGGGCGCGTACACCCGACGATCTGCGTGGTTTGCTCGCGTGGATGGGTTCCGAGATGAGCGTCAACTTCAGCTCGAACATCAAGACCTTTGGAGAGATCTCCGCCAGTCCAACCGAGAACCCCATCCTCTACCGCACGGGCTACAAGCCGTTTGCACTTGGTGAGAATGAGATTCGTAACCTCCGCGACTACCTCCTCAGCGGCGGTACGATCATCTTCAACGCGCTCGTCGGCCATCCCGACTTCTACCAGTCCGCCTTGAAGGCCGCCCGGCAAATTCTGCCGGAAAGCCCAGTGTACCGTCTCCGAATGGATCACCCCGTGTTCCATTCGTTCTACGACATCAGCAAGGTCACGTTCCGCGACCGGATGCAAAAAGATAGCGTCGGTCTCGATCCCTATCCGTACGTTGACGGCGTGGATATCGAAAACCGCACCGCGATCATCATCTCGCGTTGGGACCTCTCGCTCGGGTGGGAATCCACCAAGTGGGAAAGCTGGGGCTACACCGACAGTGACGCCCGCAGGATCGGCGCGAACATCATTTCCTACGCCACCGCGATGAAAGACGCCGGCCGCAGCGTCGGCAAATCCGTCCAGCTCGTCAACAGCGACCGCCAGAACGCCAGCAAATTCCGCGTCGGCCAGATTATCCACGACGGCCCGTGGAAGACGCGCACTGCGGCGTTCCCGATGTTGCTGAACGCGTTCCACGATGCCACTGGCACGCCGGTGTCGTTTGAGTTGCGCGATGTGCGGTTGACCGATCAGGCAATCTTCACGATGCCCTTCCTTTACCTGACCGGCACAACCGACTTTCAGTTCACCGAACAGGAACGCGCCAATCTCCGACGGTTCCTGAGCAATGGCGGCGTTCTTTTCGCCGAGGCGAGCGAAGGGCGTCCGACTTTCGACGCCGCGTTGCGGGCTGAGTTGGCGCAAGTCCTGCCCGGCCGAAAATTGGAGCCGTTGCCGAAGACCCACGGAATCTTCCGGCAGCCGGCCAGAGTGGAAGCTGTCAAGGCTCGTCCCGCGCTGGCTGTCATGCGCGGCAACGAACTCCAACAGGCTCCCGAACTCCACGGCATCGAACTGAACGGCTCGCTGGCGGTGGTCTATTGCCCGTTCGATCTCAGCGCAGGCTGGGAACGCGCCATCGCGCCGTATGCCGTTGGGTACGAAGCTGCCGATGCCACAGCTCTTGGCGTCAATGTCTTGTTCCATTCCGTTGCGCACTAAGGTAGGAATTCTGATTGTTGCGTTGGTTGTCGGCGCGGGTTTGCTCAAGACCCGCGCCGCAACTATTCCGGAGCTTTGGCCTGCCGCGCTCGTGCCGCTGGCGACCGACGCGCTCGACGCCCGTTGCACCGCCCTCGACGCTGTCAAGCTGCCTGCCAATCTCCGTTGCGCCGCACAATTCCAGAAGACCGTCTTTCAGATCGTCTCCGGCGTGACGGCGACCGCGTGGCGTCCGACGCTGGAGACGCTGGCGAAATCGGCGGAGAACGAGAGCGTTCGCGAGGCTGCCCGCATCTGGCTGGCTCGGACGCAGATGAAGGAGATTGATGCGGTGTTGAAACGCTACTACGTGAAGAAGGTCTGTTTCCCCGGAACGTTGGCAGAGCTTGGCGCGGCGGTGCCGGAACAAATCCAGAACGATCCGTGGGGCGAACCGTGGGCGTACTCGTTGCGCGCGCCGCGCGGGATGGGCAAACTCAAGGACCAGCGATACCAACTCGGCCCGAAACGGTTTCCCGATTTGATGACGCAGAAACGTCCGCCAGTGCCGGCATTCACGAAGGTCACGGTGAGCCAGATCGGCAGCGACAAAACGCTGACGTTGGAATCGGCGACTGGCCGCGCCGCGATCCAACCCGGCGGCGTGGCGGCGGGGGCCACATTGCTTCACATCGGCGAGAACTGGGCGTTGCTGGCGACACGGGATCAATTGTTTGCGGTAACATTCAAGTGATATGGCGAAATTTTCCGGCATCAGCGATTTCCTACCACCCGAGATGATGCGCAAGCTCGATATGTTCGTGCTGCGCTCGCGGTACGTCGTCGAGGGATTTCAGGTTGGCATGCACGCCAGCCCGTTGAAGGGGTCGAGCGTCGAATTCACCGACTACCGGCAGTACGTGAAGGGCGATAATCTCCGCAACCTCGACTGGAAAGTGTTCGGCCGGACGGACCGGTATTACATCAAGCAGTTCGAGGAGGAAACAAACCTCCGCGTGCAAGTCATCATTGATGCGTCCGGCTCGATGGGCTACGGCTCGCCAGGGCACTTGACAAAGTATGACTATGCCTGCCGGGTTGCTGCAGCGTTTGGGTATTTGGTCATCAAACAGCAGGACTCGCTCGGTGTCACCATTTACGACAACGAAATCCGTTCGCATGTCCCGGCCCGCAGCGGAAAACGGCACATGCGCGTCTTTCTGGAGCGGCTCGCCGAGAACACGCCGCAGAACCGGACCAACACGGGTCGTGCGTTGCACGCACTGGCGGAGATGATCTCGCGGCGCGGGATGATTGTGTTGATGTCGGACTTGTTCGACGATCCAGAGTCGGTGTTCAATGCGGTGGCGCACTTCCGCAAGAAGATGCACGACGTGATTCTGTTTCACATTCTCGACCCGGTGGAGTTGGAGCTTTCGATTGACCGGATGGCGGAGTTCATTGACATGGAAACGGGCGAGAAACTGGAGATTGACCCCAGCTCGGCGCGCCTCGCGTATAAACAGGAGTTGCAGAAGTTCGTTGATGCGGTGCGCGAGCGTTGCCAGGTCATGAACGTGGATTACCGGCTTGTGACGACCGAGCAAAGCTTCGAGGATTTCGTTCATCAGTATCTCGATGAACGGCGGAGGATGTCGCTGTAATGATCTTCCTCACGCAATGGATGCTCTACGGCCTCGCGGCGGTCGCGCTGCCGGTCATCATCCATCTCCTGCAACGACGGCGTGTGGTGCAGGTGCCGTTCAGCACGTTGCGGTTCCTGAAGCTCATCATCGCGAAAACGTCGCGGCGGTCGCGGATCGAGAACCTGCTGTTGCTGCTGTTGCGCTGCTTGATTTACACGCTGCTGATCCTCGCGGCGGCCCGCCCGGCGATGTCGCCGCAGGCGGCGTCGTTCCTCGGCGGCAACGTGCCGCGCACCATCGTCCTCATTGTGGACAACTCGATGAGCATGAACTACCGCATCGGCGAGACGCCGCGGTTGGAGACGGCGAAGAAGCAAGCCATCGCCATCGTGGACGACTTGAAACCGGGCGACGACGTGGCGTTGATCGCGGTGAACGAGCGCGCGGCTCTGTTGATTCCGGAGCCGACAGTCGCCCACAATCTCGTCAAGCAGATGATTCAGGGTATCCCGCCGACGCAGTTCCGCACCGATTTCTCGCCGGCGTTACGCGAGGCGCGGAAGATTCTGGCGAAGACGATGAAGAAGGTGAAGCGAGTGTATCTGCTCACCGATTGTCAGGAGTTGGGCTGGCGATTCGATGCAGCAACAGTGTTCGATGACGGGTGGAAACAGATGGGCGCGAAGCTGTTCATCGTGCGGCCCGACGACGTGAAGTCGCTCAACGGAGCGATCACGAAACTCACAGTGGTGACGCCGGTGGTCAACGTCGGCGCGCCCGTGCGCGGGATGGTGACGGTGGAGAATTTCTCGGCGGCGCCGTTGCAGGATTTGGTGGGCGTGCAGGTCGGCAAGGAGCGAGTGTTCCAGCGCGCGGTCGAGGTTGGCTCGGACTCGACGGTCGAGGTGCCGTTTGAGTTCGTCGTGCCGTCGGTGCAGGGAACGACGTTGCGGGCGACGGCGAGTTTGCAGGGTGATCATCTGCCGGATGATGACCGGTTCAGTTTCTGGCTGCCGATCTCGCAAGCGCCGAAGGTGCTCGTCGTGGAGGGACAACGTGTCGGGCCGGACGTGTTGCACTCGGGGTTTTTCCTGCGGAAGGCGCTCGGCCTTGGCGCAACGTCGTTGCCGAAGGCGATCTCGGTGTCGGAATTAGACACGGCGAGTCTCGACGGTTACACGGCGCTCTTCCTCGTGGACCTGCCGCGATTCACCGACATCGCGCTGGTGAAACTGGAGCGGTTCCTGCAAACGGGCGGCACGGTGGTGATTTCGGCGGGCGACCAGACGACGCCGGAGGCGTTGGGCCGGTTGGCATTTCTGCCGGTGAAAGCGGGCGTGGTGCGCGAGTTGCCTCCGGGGCGGCTCGTGGTGAGGACGGTGGACCCGGCGCATCCGCTTCTGGCGAACACGTGGGACGCGAACACGCCGTTCCCGGCGTTGCCGCAACAGAAGGCGCTGACGCTGGAATTGAAGCCGGAGGCAAAAGTGTTGTTGAGCCTGCACGACGACACGCCGTTCCTTGTCGTGGCTGACCGCGGCGCGGGCAAGGTGATGCTGATCAACGCGTCGGCGGACCGGTCGTGGGGTGATTTCCCGTTGTCGGCGGGCGCATTCGTGCCGTTGATGCAACAAATCGCGCGCTGGTCGTCGGAGCAATTCACGAAGTCGGGCAGTTTCCACGTGAGTGACGCGCTGCCGTTGCCGACGGGGCTGGCGAAGGCGGAGGGGTTGACGGTGACGCAGCCGAACGGCGTGGTGCACACGGTGCCGGCGCAAAACAACGGTGTGGCGGTCGAGCGGGCGGAGCAGGCCGGGTTCTTCGAGTTGTCGTCTCCGACGGAGGGCGTGCTGCAATTATACTCGGTGAACACGCCGGTGGCGGAATCGTCCTTGAAGTTGATGGAGGAGTCGGCGCTGAAACAGAAGGTGCCGCACGAATTGGCGAAGGGGACCGACGGCTTGAAGCTGGCGCTCGACAAAGACCGTGAACTGACGCCGCTCTGGCCGTTGTTGTTGATGGGTGCGCTGATCGCATTCGGCGCGGAGACGATGATCGCGAATGTGATGGCGCGGAACCGTTCGCAGGCCGACGTGCAGCACATCCGCACCGGCCGCTTGAACAAACGTCGCATGGGGCGGCTGTTCCATGCGACGGTGGAGGTGGGGAAATGAGTGAGTTCATTTTCTCGCCGGTGTTGGCTTGGGTCTGGCTGATTGCGTTGGCGGCGGTGATCGCGGCGGGCACGGTTGTGACGTTCTTCTACGGGCTGCGGTCGAAGTTGCGGATTGTTTTTCTTTGGACGTTCCGCGTGTTCGCGCTGGCGTTGTTTGTGTTGGTGCTCGGCCAACCGCAACAGCGTCAGGAAGA
Organism: uncultured Verrucomicrobiota bacterium; assembly: GCA_964574605.1. GTDB lineage: Bacteria > Verrucomicrobiota > Verrucomicrobiia > Palsa-1439 > Palsa-1439 > CAIKAP01. The sequence goes on along the minus strand of CAZNOK010000028.1, from coordinate 10,520 downwards.
GATCACGGTGCTCAAGCCGCAACTGGCGGTGTTGGTGGACACCTCGGAGAGCATGACCGATCCAACCGACGAGACGCAGCCGCGCCGCGCCGAGCAGGTCAAGAAATGGCTGGAAGGCCCGGCGTTCACGAACCAGTTGGCGAACTTCGATGTCCGCGTGTTCACGTTCGACCAGACGTTGAACGAGGCGGGCCGAGATTTCTCGAAGCTCCAGTTCAAGGGCGACCGCTCGAACGTGCTCGGCGCGTTGCGTCAGGCGGCGGACCGGTTTCGCGGACAACCGTTGTCGGCGATTTGTCTCTTGAGCGACGGACTGGAGACGGTCAACCCGATCAAGACGGAAAACGTCACCGCGCCGGCAACGGTGCCGGTGTTCACGTTTGAACTGGAGAAACCGTTCAAGCCGAAACCGAAAGAGAAAGAAGTCGGCATCATCCACGCGGATTACCCGAGCCGTGTTGTGGTTGGCTGGGAAGTGGAGATGAAGATCAGTGTGCGCGCCTCCAGCATGGCGGGCCAGACGGTGGTCGTGGAATTGTGGCGTGACGGACGCAAGCTGCAGGAAGCGACGGTCGCGTTCAATCAGGACGTGCAGAGCCGCGATGCCACGTTCACCGTGATACATGATCGTCCCGGCACGATGCAATACGAGGCGCGCTTGGCCGATCCGTCGGCGAAGAAGGATTCGGGCAAGGCGCCGTTCGTGATGGACGTGGTCGAGCCGGGCAACCGGGTGCTTTACATCCAGAACACGTTGAGCTTCGACTTCAAATTCCTCCGCAAAGCCATCGAGGCGAACCGAAATCTCCAACTCGCCTCCTACGTGCGTTGGAAGGACGGGAAGCTGGTCAGTTTGACTTCGGCGGGGCGGGCGATGGAAGGCGCGACGCTGGAGTTCGCGTCGTCGTCGCTGGCGCGATACTCGGTCGTGATTATCGGTAATCTGCCGGTGGATTCGTTGTCGGCGGAAGATTACAAAGGGCTGCGCGAATACGTGGACAAGGGCGGCGGGCTGGTCGTGCTCGGCGGCGGGAACAGCCTGTTGAGCCAGGCGGTCAACGCGACGGCGCTCAAGGAAGTGTTGCCGGTGACATTTGGCAGCGGCGCGGAATACCGCGAGGGCGCGTTCCCGGTGGCGATCACCGACACGGGATTGCATCACCCGGTGTTCGGGTCGTTGTTTGCGAAGCTCCACGAGTTTCCGCCGTTGCAGACGTTGAACGTGGCCGATGGCACCGACGCGCTGGCGCAGGTCTTGGTGCGCGCCAACTGGATGGGGCGGCAGGTGCCGCTGGTGACGGCGAAACAGTTTGGCAAAGGACGCGTGTTGACGGTGGCGACGGACACGATCTACGGGTGGCGGCTGGCGGAGAAAGGTTGGTCGGGGCAGATGTCGCCATACGACACGTTCTGGGCGCAGTTGATGGACTGGCTGATTCCGAAAGAACAGGAGAAAGCCGGCGCGGGAAAACTGGAGGTGTTCACCGACCGCCCGAACTACCTCGTCGGCGAGAAACCCGAAGTCCGCGCCATCGTGACGTTGCCCGGCAACGCGAAAGCGCCGACGCAACTGGCGTTGCGGGTGATGACGCCGGACGAGAAGACGTTCGAGTATGTGATGCAGGCGGCGACGCTGCAATCGGCGGGCGGCCGCCAAGTGCCGGGCTTCCGCGCGGCGGTCGAGCCGCACGTGCCGGGCGTCTATGTTGCCGAGGCGACAGCAGCCATCGGCGGCACCAACGTCACGGCGCAGGCGCGGTTCATCGTGTCGAAGCCGCCGACGGAACTGACCGGCCAACCGATCAACCGCGAACTGCTTCAGCGGCTGGCCGAGACCACCAAGGGGCAGTACCTGCCGCTGGAGAAATGGGACGACTGGCGGAAGACGTTGCATGTCGAGGAGCAGCATTTCTCGCGTGTCCAACTTTTGGATTTGTGGAATAACCCGATTCTGCTAGGATTACTGCTGGCGGTCCTGGCGATGGACTGGATCGCCCGAAAACTATGGAGTCTGCCATGAGACGATGGATCACAGTCGTGATGGTGCTGGCCGCGGCAACAGCCGGAGCGTTGCCGGAACAGAACCTCGTGCCCAACGGTGATTTTCGCGAGAAACCCGACCCGCTCAAAGGCTGGCGCTACACCTATCCGCACCAGCAAGACCAGTACAGCAAGAACCACGAGTACGTTAAGTTCGTACAGCAAGACAACAAACGCTGTGTCGAGTTCGCCTGTCCCCTGAAGCAAGGCAACATGGGCGGCATCATGTTCGAGACTGCGTTCATCAAGTGCGAGCCGGGCGCGACCTACAAAGCCGAGGTCGAAGCCTGTCCGAAGGACATGAGGATGATGATCATGATCGAAGCGTGGGTGCCGCTGCCGGATTCGATTAACATCAAACCCGGCTTGCGCGTCTGGCCGGCCGAGAATGGCAACCCGCGGTTGATGATGTGCGGGCGCAAACGCGGAGAGCAACATCACGGCAGTTGGAAGACGATCCGCGAAACCTACACCGTTCCGAAGACCGTGAACCTCGCGCTCAAGGACATGGCGCCGACGCACATCTCCGTCAAAGTGTACGCGGATGTTCCGAACGTCAAAGGCAAACCAATCTCAAATGCGTATGTCGCCAGTGTTCGTCTAACAAAAGTGAAGTGAGGTCGCCATGTCGCTATCCGTACGAACAGTCCATGACACGTTGAAGGAGTCGGCCAGCCGGCTGCGATGGTCGCGCAGCGGGCGGTATCTGCTCATTGGCGCCGCGGCGTCGCTGGCGTTCCTGACGGTGGGGTTGCTGCTCGACGCGCGATTTCATTTTGGATTCACCGGACGCTGGATCGGTTTTGTGCTGACCATCGGCCCGTTGGTGGCGACGCTGGTGCTGTCGGCGCGCACGTGGATCGTGCCGATCTCGGAGTCGGCGATTGCGCGCCGCATCGAGGTCTCCAGCGGCGGCCTGCAAAACGTGTTGATCAGCGCCGTCCAATTCGACCGCGAACTGTCGTCAAAGTCGCCATTGCGGGAAGCGTTGTTCGAGGAGATGAAAGACCCGTTTCCGGCGGTGCCGTGGAAGATGGTGTTCGACTTGAAGTTGATCGCCAAGCTCGCTGCGGCGGTCGCCGTGGTGGTCGTGGCAATGTCGGCGTGGGCGCTGGTCAGTCCGGAACGATTCCGGAACTCGGCCGCGCGACTGCTCTTACCGGCCAGCAACGTCGCGCCGCTGACGCAGACGCGCATTCTCGACGTGTCGCCGGGCAACGCGACGGCGGTGCACGGCAGCGAATTGCGCGCCGTGGTGAAGCTCGGCGGCGTGTTGCCGCGCGTGGCGTGGATTCATTACCGCGAACCCGGGTCGAGCTGGCAGAAGTCGGTGATGAACCGCGAGGTCGGCGAACCGTTCTTCCTGTTCACGTGGAAAGACGTGACGCAGCCGATGGACTATTACATCGTGGCGGGCGACACGCAGTCGGCGATGTTCCGCATCGGCGTGCGGCCGCGCACTGCCGTCAAGAGTCGCGTCGCCGAGATGGAAACGCCGGCATACACGAAGATGGGCCGGTTGACGGTGCGCGATTTCAGCACGCTCCAGAACGTCTTCCCCGGCTCGAAGCTGACGGTCACGCTGGAGTTCAATTATCCGCTCGCCAGTTTCGCGGTGACCGAGGAGAAAGGCGCGGCGTTGCCGGTGCAGAAACTGGACGACACGCGCTGGCAGTTCGCGTTGACGGCCAAAGCGAGCCAGACGTTGAAGATGAGCTACGCCGACAAGGACAAACTCGCCGACAACGAGACGTTGCCTGTCGCCGTGAAGCCCGACGAAGCCCCGAAGATTCAGGTGACGGCGCCGGCCGAGGGCCAGCAGTTGGTCGGCAAACGCGACGGCACGCTCGACGTGGCGTTCAATTGCTCCGACAACTTCAGCCTCGGCGGCATCGCGCTCTACAAGATGACGCCGCAGGCGCGCGATGGCCAGTTGATCCGGGAATGGAAGGACGCGGCGGGCAAGGACGCCTTCAGCGGCACGGCGCGCGTGTCGCTCGCGCAGTATTCGACCGACAACGACGACCGCGTGACGTTCTTCATCGTCGCCCGCGACCAGAACGACGTGACGGGGCCGGGCGTGACGTTCTCGCGGCCGGTCGTGGTGGCGTTGCGGACGCAGGATCAAGTGAAGCAGCAGGCCGACCAAACGACGCTGAAGTTCCAGAAGAGCCTCGAAGAATTGGTCCGCCTCCAGCAGACCAACCTCGACGAAAGCCGGTCGGTGCAGCGCCTGCCGCAATCGCCGGTCGAGGCGTTCACGCCGCTGTTGAACCGGCAGACGGAAGTCGCTTCCCTGGGCGCGACCCTCGCCGCCACGCCGGAGATGATTTCCGGCGACGTCCGCGAGACGTTGCGCTCGCTCGCGCAGAAGGAGATGAAGCAGGCGGTGTTGTTGTTGCGCGCCGCCGCGACGGCCGCGGGCGCGCCGCGCGCGAAAGCGCTGGAGGGAGCGATTGCCGTGGAGTCGTTGATTCTGGCGAAACTGCACGGCACGCCGGAAAAGATGAAGGAAGACCTTGGCAAGGCGGAGTTGCAGGACATGATCGCTGGTCTGGAGGAATTGTTGAGGAGCCAGCGCGACCTGCAACGCGACACGAAGAACGCGACCGAGTCCGCCGCCGCCGCGCTCGCGACGCGTCAGGACAAGCTCGCCGACCATTCGTCGAAGGTGCGCGACGGCCTCCAGAAGTCGCTGGCCACGGCGCCGCTCAGCGACAAGGCGTTCAAGGACAAACTCGCGCAGGTCGTGGCGATGTTTGGCGAATTGCGGATCAAGGAGGACATGCTGGTCGCCGCGGAACGGCTCGAGGAAAAGAAACTCAACGACGCATACGCGAAACAACAGGAAGTCATCAACAACCTGACGAAGATGATCCACGCGCTCAACGAGGCGCGCGTCGCCCACGGCGTTCAGGAAGTCGAAAACGTCCGCAAGGCGGTGGAGGAGATGAAGGACCAACTCGCCAAGCTGGAGAACATCCAGCGCGAGATTGTCCAGAAGAGCCAGGAGATCGCCAAGAAGCACGAGAAGAATCCGGAAGACATGGCGCAGGCCGAGGAAATCCGCCAGTCGAAGGACCTGATGGCGAAAGTCATCGAGCAGATGTTGACCGACGCGCACGTGCTGCCAGATTTCAACCCTGCCAATGAGCTGCGCTCGACGTTGCTGGCCATCAAGGAGGAAGTCAAGCAGGTGGACGAGGATGCGGCAAAGAAAGGCGAGTTGAAGCCGCAAGAGATCGCGGTGCAGAAGGAAGACTGGATCATGAAAGGCCTTGAGGAGGCGGAGAAACGCATTGAGGACATGGAACATTGGTTGCCGGACAAGAGCGACACGGGCAAGTGGCTGTGCGAGAACTTCGACAAGTCCGAGATTCCGCAGATCCCGAACGTGCCGTTGCCGGAAGCGTTCGACGATCTCATCGGCGACTTGCAGAAGGAACAGAAGGACATGGCCGAGAAAGCCAACGACGCCAACTCCAACCAAGTCTTCGCGCAGGTTCCCGCCGGCTGGGACGTGATGGACGGCCCGCAATCCACGTTCGGCGCGACTGGCAAATCCGGCAACCAGCGTCCCAACGAGAACGAACAAACCGGCCGTTCCAGCGGCGGACGCCAAGGCATGAGCAGCGGCGAGATGGTTGGCGACACGGCCTCGAACCTCGAAGGCTCGAAGATTGACACGCGCCGCACGAACGACCAGCAGCAAAAAGGCATGGTTAAGGATGGCGGCGGCCCCAGCGAAGCGAAAGCGACCGGTGGCGGCAAAGCCGGCGCGTTCAGCGACCGTCAAGGCATGGACGGCACCGGCCCGGCGCTCAACTCGAACGCGCCGCGCCAGTTGGCCAGCGACGCGCGGGCCGTCGAGCAGGCGTTGCTGCGGGAGAAAGCCGCGAAGGTCAGCGCACAGGCCAAGATGCTTTTCCTGAAACCGAGCGGGATGTCGGAGGTGGTTCGTTTGATGGACGAGTCGCAACAGGCGTTGAAACAAGGCCGGATGCAGGACTTCTCCGGGCTGCACCGCAAGATTCTCGGCCAGCTCAATACCGTCAAGGGCCGGATCCACGGCAGCAGCGTCGTGACGTTGTCCGACGCCGACGGCGCGCGGGTCGTCGAACGCCAAGTCGCCGGTGGCGATGAAGGCTCGGTGCCGGCGCAGTACAAGGAGATGGTCGCTGATTATTACCGGCAGTTGTCGGGAGAGCGTTGATGGCGTTGCTGGCACCGTTGCTCGGCGTTGTTTTGTCTGCCGCCGCTCCGACGCCGGAGATGGACGGCACTCTGCCTCCTATTCCGGACAAGTTTCGGATCAGTCGTGTCCGCGAAACGCCGAGCGAATGGGCGATCAAGGACGCGCCGTATCGGGTGGTGTTGCTCGTGGCCAATCAGCCGACGGTGCCCGAAGCGGGTGTGGCGATTGAGTTGCCCGAGTTCGGCGTGATGATGCCGGATTTGGCGGACGCGGTGTTGACCGACAGCAAGGGCGTGGCGCAACCGATTGTGCGGTTGCATCGCACCGAGGGCAAGACCGCGCTGGTGCTGGCGAAGAACCTTGATTTGGCACAGATGTACTACCTGTATTTCGGCGGCGGCAAGAAACGCGAAACGCCAACGTGGCCATCGCCGATGCCCAGCTTGTTGATGGAGACGCGACGGTTGACGGGCAGTTCGGGAGCGCTCGGCAGTTCCGGCGAAGCTGAGTCCACATGGTCGGCCGCGGCGGGCCGGACCGACGGCATTGGGTTCGTGTCGCAGGTCTACTACGGGCAGAATCCATTCGGCGAGGGACTGAGATTTGTCACGCGCATCACCGGCTGGTTGAACACGAAGGGAATGAAACAGGTCACGCTGTACACGCAGTCCTGCGACGCCTCGTTCGTGCTTGTCAATGGCCAGCCCGTGCTCGGCTGGCCCGGCAAACACAAGGCCATTGCCAACATGAAAACCGTCCCGCAACGAAGTGTGCCGGTCAACGGGCCATTTACGCGGATTGACTACTACCACGCCAAGGGCGCGGAAACGAACGAGGCGCCGATCATGGTGCTCGGCTGGGTGCAGAACAACCAATACCAGCCCATCCCGCACGAAGCCTGGGTCCACAGCGGCAGGGCCACCATCGCCCGTTTCGAGGGACAGGACAAGCGCCCCGTCCCGGCGCCGAACGTGTCGTACTCGAGCTACATCGGTTTCAACAACCTCTGGTTCTACGAAGGTAATTTCTGGATAGCCACGCCGCCGCCAAGCGATTGGACGGCCGAGTGGCGGTTCGAGAACGGCGCCGTCCGCATCGGAGCGTCGTTCCGTCGTGTGCTTGCCACCTACGCGCCGCAAAAGGTCACGCTCCAACTCAAGCGCGGCAACGAAATCCTGACCGGTTTCCGCCGGTTCCAGCCGCCCGACGGCTTGGGCGCGTCCTCGATCAACCAACCCGGCGACACCGACCGCTATGCGCAGGCGCTCGGCGAGGACGACCCGTCGGGATTGACGCAGGACGAACTGAAAAGCTACGCGTTCTTCCTCGGCATCTTTGGCACGTTGCCGCAGGCCGCGCGCGTTGCCGTGGCTTACGTGAAGAAATACAAGGACCCGGCCGACCCGGTCTGGGCCGAGTCTCAACTCGTCCGCATCCGCTGGATCGCCCAGTCGAACTTGCCGCAAGCCATGAAGGAGTTGCAGTCGTTGCCGCCCGCTGCGCGCGCCGCGCACGCGGCGCGGTTCGACGAACTGGAGGCCGACCTCATCGTTTTCTATTCGCGCGACCTCGCCTCCGCGAACCGGATCGAGCAGATGATCGCCCAAAGCAAGGACCGCCATGCCGCGCAACTGATGCGTGTCCGTCTCGGCGACCTTTACCGCGTCAACGGCAAATACGCCGAGGCCATTGAGAAATACCGTGCCGCCCAGCGCGCCGTCACCGACGCCACGCGCGGCAAGAAATTGCCGACGCAGGACGAGGCGTATGCGCTCAGCGTCGGCGAGTTCATCTCGACCGGCCGCCGCGAAGAAGCGCAGAAGAACCTCACCGACTGGGAAATCGCACACCCAATTACCAAGATCAGCAGCGACTTCCTCGTGTTGCGCGGACAGTTCCTCAACAAACTCGGACGCCACCGCGAAGCGTTGGTCGAACTGGAATCGTTCAAGGGACTCAGCCCCGAAAGCCCGTATCTCGTGGATGCCGATTTCCACCGCGCGCATGCGTTGTGGGAACTTGGCAGGAAGGACGAGGCCCGCAAACTCTGGACCGATATCGTCCGGAAGTTTCCCAAACACACGCTGGCCAAGGACAGCGAAGAACTCGCTCGAAGACCATGAAGCAGATCCTCATTTCCATGTTGCTGGTGTCGGTTTGTCTTGCCGCCGACACCTACGACAAACGTTTTGTTGACACCTCCGGCCGCATCTACACGGCGGCTGACCCGTCCAATCCCGGCGGCATCGCCGGCGCCATCTCCAAGGGCGACATCACCTACGCGATGGCCATTGACCACGACCGCAAACGCGTCTATCGCGGCGAGTGTAAAGGCTCCAGCTTCAGTTTCAAAGGCATCGCCGTCGGCAAGTACGACATCGTCCTCATCACCAGCGACAACAAACTGTATGAGGGACTCGCTCTCGGTGAGCCGGCGAAGAATCTGTCGCCAGTTCTTCTCCAGAACCTTCAAAAGCGGGTCGCCAAGGCCGACGAGTTTTACAACCGCAGCATCATCCATCGCACCGGCCTCGTCGAGGACCGGGCGTTCACCTTGGTGGAACGCATCCGTGACCGGAAGATGCTCAAGCAGAACGCCGACGTCATGGACGCCGAGATGCGCCGGCTCGAAGTCATCGAGTTGACCAAGTCCACCGACGACTGGCAGATGTCCGGCAGCCGGCACTTTTATCGCGAGGCCGAACCCGGCGCCGGCCGGCACCGGCCATTTCTCGAACCGAAAAACATTTCCGCCCTCGGCAACATCCGCGTCGTGGACAGCGTCAAACAACTTGGTACAATAACCCTCCCGTTCAACTGAAAGGTAACCGCATTATGCCCAGCCTCCGCATCATCACCGCCGACGGCCAACAGCGCCGATTCGAACTGGCGACGCCCCGCTGCACCATTGGGCGCTCCAGCGATTGCGATTTGCACCTGGAGGCCGACGGTCTCTCGCGCCACCACGCCTGCGTCTATAACACCGACGGCAAGTGGCACGTGCAGGACCTCGGCAGCGCCAACGGCACCACCCTCAACGGCCGCGCCATCGAGGACAATGCCATCGCCTCCGGCGACACGGTTAGAATCGGCAACCTCACCATCGTCTTCGAAGGTGACGAGGCGCCGGTCGCTGTGTCCGTCGGGGAAACGACAACACCATCCGCGCCCGCCGTCGTCGAAGTGCCGCGCGAAGTCCGCGAGGACGAAGTCCGCGCCATTGTTCAGCGCATGGCCGAGCACACCAAGCGGATCGAGGCCGAGATTTCCAAGGCCATCATCGGCCAGAAGGAGGTGATTTGGCAGTTGCTCACCGCCATCGTTTCCAACGGCCACGTCCTCATGATCGGCATGCCCGGCCTCGCCAAAACGATGACCATCCGGACATTGAGCGAAGTGCTCGACCTCAAGTTCCGCCGGATCCAGTTCACCCCCGACCTCATGCCGAGCGACATCACCGGCACCGACGTCCTCGAAGTGGACGAGAAAACCGGGCACAAGGAATACCGTTTCATCCAAGGCCCGATCTTCTGCAACATCATGCTCGCCGACGAAATCAATCGCACGCCGCCGAAGACGCAGGCCGCGTTGCTCGAAGCGATGCAGGAACACCGCGTCACGGCCAGCGGCCACACCTACCAGCTTACACTGCCGTTTTTCGTCCTCGCCACGCAGAACCCGCTCGAACAGGAAGGCACCTATCCGCTGCCCGAAGCGCAGTTGGATCGTTTCATGTTCAGCATCTACATAGATTATCCAGAGGAAAAGGACGAGGAAACCATCGCCAAGGTCACTACCACGACCGCCAAGCCTGATCTCCAGCGCGTCCTCACCGGCAAGGAGATTCTCGAACTCCAACAAGTCGTTCGCAATATGCCCGTCAGCGACCACGTTGTCCGCTACGCCGTCCGCATCGCCCGCGCCACGCGTCCCGGCGACAAACGCGCCCCCGACTTCATCAAGAAATACATCCATTGTGGCGCCGGCCCGCGCGCATCGCAGTATCTCATCATTGCTGCCAAGGCACGCGCCGTCATCAATGGACGCCTGCTCGTCAGCGCCGACGACGTCCGCGCCGCTGCCCGGCCCGTGTTGCGACATCGCATGTTCACCAACTTCGCCGCCGACGCCGAAGGCATGGACACCGACAAGATCGTCCAGCAATTGCTCCAAGCCGTCCCCGAACCCGGCGAAAGCGATTACTGAGTTGTTGACGGTGTTCCGGTTTTGTTTCGGCTGTTGAACGGTAGAGCGCGCTCGCTAAGGGCACTGTCGTTTCAACTAG